>DCTF01000056.1 GCA_002329225.1 Ruminococcaceae bacterium UBA1447 | reverse complement strand
TGCTTTGTTCAGTAAACATTAATATAAATAAAAGGTCTCCAAAAAAACAAGATTATCCTGCGATTGGATGAAAAATAATCTATCAAAGCTGTCCGTCAAGTTTTGATATAGCTCTCATCGTATGTACTAAATGGTCCTCGCAAAATAGAGTCACTGTATTTTTGAGTTTTTAAGCGATAATATCATAGGATATATAAATTATTTGCCTTTCACTTTCCATTTTCCGCCTTTGGAACTCCCTGCATATTCAATGGAACCGGCTTTGGTTAATTCTGCTAAGTCTCTTTCAATTGTACTTATTGAAACTGAAAATATTTTAGAGAGTTCTAATGCTGTCGTTTTTTCATTTCGACTTATTTCTTCAAGTATTTGGGTGCGCCTTTCTTTGGGTTTTAATTTTTGGCCCTCACTTTGGCCCTCACTTTCTACCTAACCCACTCATGTTGTATTCAACTTGCGGTCACAAATTGCGACCGCAAATTAATTCAATTTTCAGTTAAGAGCTAAGCAGCNNTATACTACCCCGCCATATGCGGGAAACCTTTCGGGATTTGCGGGCCGAGCATTCCCAAACTGCCTGCAACTATGAGAAGAGTAGCGACAATTGTAACCATTATTCCCAAACCGATCAGCTGGCGTTTTCTGGGCAGGTCGTGGATGATATAGGCGCTCAGGAAAAACGGGCAATAGCCTATGATGAACAGCACAAGGGGTCTTGTCGGCTGCCACCATGATTTTTCCCATGTCAGCACATTGCAGGCGTTGAGCAGTATTTCAATAACGACCGCCGCAACCGAACCGACAAACACGGGTACGAGTCTGCCGAGTATGGCCTTGCGTTTAATCTTCCGGTTTTCGGTGCTCAGGGACTTTGAGGGTACGCCCGCCATATAATACATGTTTCTTTTATCTTTTTTCCAGTTTTTGTTTCCGTCCCAAAAGCTTTTGCCCTCGTTGTCGGGGGATGCCGGTATGGTTTTACAGGCAGCCAAGCCGAGGACAAAGAACATAAGCGAAATTTCGATGTTATAACCGACGAGGATTTGCAAAGCGCTGTTCCCCGCCGCCGTGGTGCCCCAAACGGGCTGACCGGTTGTGGCGTAAACCATTGCGTTCCATGTTTCGTTAAAAACATCCGCAAGCCAGAATGCAAAGACTCCGAAGACGACGTTATAATTTTTCTTTTTGATTTCGCTTGCCAGAAAATACATCACCATTACAAATAGCGGAACGATATACCAGTTGAGCGTAGAGACATCCTGCAAGACCTCTTCAAGCATTGCGGGAGTCGTTTCTCCGGGTACGGCGGTAGTGAAAAATGAAAACATACAAATCCTCCTCTTTTTTTCTTTATTGTACCACGCTTGGCAACAATCAGACAACAAATATGCGTTGTTTTAAGCAGGATTTAAGTTTATGTTTTACAGATTTACCGGCCGTTATTCGTTCATTTTGTAACGGTGATAAATGATTTATATACTGTTTTTTTACTATATTGCTTATACGGAAGATGCCAACTCGGCAATCCCGTTTTCAACCTCGTCAAAAAAGCGTTCAATAATTTTAGAGTCCTCGTCATTGCCGTAAACGCAGAGGGAAAGGCTAAGGGTATTGTTTATTGTGAACGCCGTCATCATTGCACTCGGCTTGCACTTTGTCGCTCCGGCAACAAAGGCATCTGTCGGTTCATTGCCGCAAAGGGAAAAACTTTTTACATCAACGGCACCCACATTGCTCACGGCAAGCGGCGGATTTTTATAAAAAAGCCTTATTACGGCCTCCGCCTGAGCATATATCATCGTCTTGTAGGCTATGTTCAGTAAAGGCAGACCGTGGAGACCTATAAACGGGTCCTGCTTTGCTTCCGCCGTGGAGGCGGCAACGGCTTTAAGCGTTTCTTTTATCCCGCTCCCTATTTGCGGGACAGTACAGTGAATAAATGTGATATGGTTCGTGTAACCGATTCTTTCAGGATTTTTCATATGTCTGCGCAGGTCAACCGCACTTGTCACATTCAGCCCTTCATCGGCATTAAGGCCGATGAGTTTACTCAAGGCGCTCATATATGCGGCAATCAACATATCATTGACGGTTGCGCCTTCACTTTTGCAATAGCTCTTTGCTTTGATAAAGGTCTCCGCATCAATCTTTCTTCCGGCAATTATTACGGCATCATCGGGGCTTTTCGGGGTAAAAGGGAAGCGGTGTCTGCATTTGGGACTAACATTGGCAAACTGCTTTTTCGCCTTAGCCCGCTCGTCATCGGGAAAGTCGGCGTATACCTCTTTGTAGCCGCGCGGCCCGGAAGAAAAACCCGTCCCCGTGTATTCACCGCAGGATAAATCGTTGTAAACTCCGCAAAAATCTTTCCAAAAAGCTTTGAAGCCGCCGCCGTCCATACACATGTGGTTCCAAATAAAGCATATTGAAGTTTTGCCCTCGTTGTAAAACAGGGCAATTTTTACCTGAACGGGGCTCTTTAGGGGGATCTCCCGGGAGAAAAACTCCTTTTTTGCCGCTTCAATATCCGTCGGTTCGGAAAAACTCACGGCATCTTCCGCCTTTGCCCCGCTCGGCTTCCAACAGGGAGAAATCGGGCTGTACACAAGCCGGGAACAAAAAACCGGCGCTTTTTTAAACCATTCATCTACGGCAGTAAGGAAAGTCGCTTTATCGACAATAAAGCCGTAATCAAGTTCAAAGCGTGCCATTCTGTCCATATAGCGCCTGCACATGTAGTTGACTTTGTCGTACATTTCACAGGGAATCCTGCGCTTTTGTTCAGACAGCTCCGATTGTTTTCTCATTTGTCGGCCTCTTCAGTTATACGCGAGAAGAAAAACTCCTTCTTCTCGTCATTATCAATTACTTTAATGGGCTTAACCTGATTGAGATTGGCGCCCCTTGCTCTGAGAACTTCACGGTACTCGTCATAAGTGCCGCGGCGGAGGAATTTAACCTCACAACGGCCAAGACTGCCGCTCTTTAACATCGGCATAACGGAAACATTGACTTTGCAAAGCATTTTTTCAAACGCTTCGGGATACTCCGCCTGCTTTTCTTTACTTATAGGCTCAGCCGCTTCAAGCAAAAGCACATAATGGCCCGGGGACGTACTTCGGTCGGGGTAAATGCTGTAGCCCACATAAAGGTCATCCATATATTCCGAAAGATTATCTACAATCTCATCAAATGCCATCTGACTCAGCTTTTCGCCGCTGATGTTGGCAATCTGATTAAGACGGTAGCAGAATGTGATCATGGGCGACTCATAATAATAGCCCGTAACCTTCACAACGTCTTCAATCCTGTAACGGTAAAACCCGCTCATATTTGTAAGTATCAGTTCATACTCCTTGCCGACCTCAAGTTCACTTATCGTCAGCGGGCGGTCGGTGTCCGGTGCATCAAGCGGACGAAATTCATAAAAACCGTTTTGCGGCAGCATGACATACTCAAAGGAGTTCAGCTCAACGGGCACGGCCATAAGCGCCTCGGTGGCGGCATAGCCGAGGTAATGTATAGGCATATCTTCGCCTACATAGCGGCGAAGCTTTTTAGCATAGAGGGAGAGGGCGCCCGTGCCCATGCCGTACATCCACTCGCACTTGGGCCAAATGCGGGGAATTATCGGAGAAACATCAAAGCCTTTTTCAAACTCAGCCCGGAGCTCGGCCGCACGCTTGGGGTCTGGTTTCAGCTTTTTCTCAAACTTCTCTCTCAGATCCGCCGGCAATTCAATGCTCGGGTCAATGCCGCCTTTTTCAATATCATCACAAAGCATCCGCCAATTTTCTTCCAAATAAAAGAACATCGACTCAAGAGTTGTGATGAAGATTGTGCTAAGATAGCTCACCTTTCTGTCCGGCAAAGCAAAGCGCAGCTTCAAATAATGCATATCCATATTGCAGTTTTCACGGGGGAAAAGAATTTCCTTGGGTGAAGTGGTAAAGGTCGGCACAATGGGTTTAAGGTTGAGAAGCGGTATCGACGACAAACAACTGACAGTTCTGAAACCGGGAAGTTTTTTGCAGCCGATTTCAGCCGTGAGCAAACCTCTTTGCGGGGGAAGACGCCGGCCTTGGCGTTTAAAATACTTTACCGCACAGCCCACCGGTGCACTGAAACTGAAACACTGGCAGGTCCACTCGGCAAAGGCGGATAGCGGTACAAGCTTTGATTTGCCGGTACTGCCCGAAGATTCGGTAAACCTGCGCACAAAGCGGTTTGTGATAAGGCCTTTTTCGCCCTTTGCCATTCTTTGCACATATTCATCGTAATCAAGGTAATTTGACAGCGGCACAATGCGCTGGTAGTCCGCAACGCTGTGCACATCGGCAAAACGGTTAGCCTTACCGTATACGGTATTTTTGTTGTCACGCATAAGGCTCATGAGAACCTTTTCCTGCTTTTTATTTGCGTTCTTTGCATACATTTTCAATTTAATATGCTCACATCTGCCAAGGAAAGCTGCAAACTCGGCACGCAGATGTCCCATAAAATCAAACATTCAGTGTTATAACCTCCGTTTTCTTGCTTATTCTGTAAGTATTTCAGTTCTCCTGTTCCGCCTCGGCTTTGGCGGCTTCATATTCCTTTTTAAGCCGTGCAGCATGCCGTTCATATACCGAAGTCGGAATCTCGGGGTTGCCCTTGGAGTAGCTGTCAAGTAGCATATCCCCCGCAACCGCAGGGTCGGTGCAGCGGGTATCATTCCTCCATTTGTCACGTTCGGCGGGGTTCCTTAGGTCGGGTATATCCATAGGCACACCGCCCTCGAGTACCGAAAAATAGGCGAACATGCCCGGCAGGAACATATCCAACGCTTCATAAATATCAACAACATCGGCGTTGCGGTTCCCACGCAGTTTTTCAACAAGTTGGTGCATCAGATAGTAATCGGCGTTGCCGTGCCCGGAGTCGCCCAACATCTCGCTCAAGGGGTCTTTTACCTTAATAAGAACCGGCTCAAAACCGTTATCGCCTTCTTCTTTATCCAAGTTTACGTATAAGTTTCCGAAGCCTCCTTCAATCCCCGCATCCTCTCTTGCGCTTTCCATTCTTCCCTTTGAGCCGTAAACTGAAAACCACAACGAGTTTTTGGAAATACCTACACCGTGGACACTCTTTAATATTGCACCGTTTTCAAGGGTAATCATTTCCACCCCGAAGGGGCCCGCTTTGGCTCCCATTCTTGCCATACGTGCATTAAAGGGGGCTTCAAAGCCTGTAACCTTTATCGGGCGCAAGCCCGAAATGTGAATGAGGGGACCGATGGAATGTGTGCAGTAATAGAAAACGCTCATTGTGTTGCGCCAATGGTTCGGATCGCCATATGTAAGGTGGTGCCAATCCGGTTCGCAGTTGTGCAAATACTCGCCCTCGCCGTATTCAAAGTCGCCCAGATCTCCCTTGAGGTACAGTTCCCTCATCTTTCTTATTGCAGGCATAAATGCACAGTTTTCAGCAAAAATGTACTGCTTGCCCGTGCGCTCAATCGCTTCAACAAGTTCAACCGCCTCTTTCATTGTCTGCACCGGCAGGACTTCNNCAAAGCACTTTAATGCAAAGGGTGCGTGCTCGTTTGCGTAATTGGCAAGCACCACGCAGTCCATATCATGCTTGAGGAACTCGTCAAAATCGGTGTAATAACTGATGCCTTCCGCGCCGTATTCCTTTTCGGCAGCGTCCAGCTTATCTTTTCTGAAGTCGCAGACCGCAACCAACCCGGCGTTACCGGCTACCATGCAATAGTCCATCATTGACCTGCCGCGGCCCGCACCCAAAACGCCTATTTTTATCTTCGCCGCTTTGGAACGGCGATAAACGGTTTTGTATTCGCTCGCATCTTCGTAAAGCATAAGAGCGCTTTCGATACCGCAATTTTCGAGCACCTGCTCCCATCTGTCCTGCATAGCAATCGAATATTCCACAGGCAGAAAACCGGCTTTAAGATAACTTTTTATTGCGCTTTCCCGAAACTCATCCGTTGTCAGAAGTACATATTTTACACCCTTTGCCGACAAGTGGTTAAGCGCAATCATCGCAAGATACTTTGCAAGCCCCTTACCCCGGAAGTCTTCCCTGATGGCGGCCATATGCATATTACCGTTATTATCTTTTGACTGTAAAAAAGCGGTTACCGTGCCGATATGCTCCCCTTCGTAATCAAGGGAAAAAACATCTTCATAAGGGTTAATATCCGCTACGGCCTCAATATCCTTTTTAAATGCTTCCGTTTCGCCGTCGGTAACAAGACCGTTTCGGCAGCATTCATACCATGCCTGCTTGTCCGATTCATCTTTGTAGTTTGAAACGGAATATCCCTCTGGAAATTCGTATTGTTTTATCGGTGTTCCGGCAAGCCAATACATTTTCAGCTGTTCCATTGCGTTGCCCCCTTCCTTTTAATTTGTCAGAAACACAACAGAGAAAAGGATATCATAACTCGCATAGGTTTTTCAACATCCCGGGGAGCATTCTTTTAATGTTTCCGCATTTTCGGTAATCTTTGCGCCGTATTCAGCTTTCAGCCACAGGTTTTTGAAAACTTAAGGCGGCAAAACCGCTCTTTCGCAGAGCAAATTTTACCGCCCTTATTTTCGTTTTCAGGTTTAATACACCCGAAGACATATCACTGCCGAAGGCAATATCACGCTTCAAAGAAGCATATAACTCGCCGAAGGCGAATATAACTGAAAAACGACTTGCGAAAGCAAGTCGTTTTTCATGGTGGACCTGAAGGGATTCGAACNNCTCCCAACTGAGCTACAGGCCCATGCCGTTTTGCCGAACCGCAGTGAAATTATAATCGGCAAGGCCGTTGTTGTCAAGACAAAACGCCGCCCCTTCCGATTGAGCTTTAAGGAATATCAGTCAATATCCTGAGGGTAGCGCACCCCGACAATCTTGCGAATGTCGTCCATGAGTTTCATAATTTTAACCGACTGACTGTGAGGGATTAAATCGCTCTGCAATTTGCCCTCTCTTATGCAGCGGTTGCTTTCCATTATCTGTTCTTCAAAACCGTTGCCGTAAAAGGGGCACTTATAGGTTTTAGGTTCTTCCCCAAAAACATGAACTTCAAACTCCTGAGGAGCATAGAATCTGTCAACGGTTTTGATATAGCCTTTTTCCCCGAAGACATAGCCTTCACCGGGCTTTTCAAGGAGCATTGCGGAGGTTATACTGTCAATCGCTCCGTCTTCGTGTTTGAGCAAAACACAGCAGTGCACATCCACTCCGGTTGCACCGATTTCCGCCTCGGCGGAAATGCTCTCAACAGGAGCCTTAGTCAGCCAGGAGGCAAAGCTCAAGCCGTAACAGCCGACATCCAGCAGTGAACCGCCGCCGTATTCCGGCTTAAAGGCATGGTGGTCGGGTTCGTCGGACATATCGTAGCAGAATGAAGCCTGAGTCCCTTTAACCCTGCCTATTACACCGGACTCGACTATCTCCAACAGTTTTATTGTGCCGGGGGTTACCCTTGCCCACATCGCCTCCATAAAGAACACTTTGTTTTCCGCAGCGCTTTTCAGCATTTTTTTAAGTTCGGAGGAGTTGACCGCGGCCGGTTTCTCAGTCAGTACGGCCTTACCGCAATTCATCATCAAAATCCCGTTGGGAGCGTGCAATCCGTGAGGAGTGGCTATATAGGCGGCATCGATTCCGTCCCATCGTGCCATATCCTCATAACTGCCGAAGCGGTTTTCAATTCCGAAACGGTCGGCAAAAGTATCGGCTTTTTCTTGGGAGCGTGACGCAATAGCCGTCAATTCAGCACCCGGCGTGTTTTTGCAAGCCTGTGCAAAACGTTCGGCTATGCCGCCTGCCCCAACTATTCCCCAGCGTATTGTCCTCAAAAAGCGTTCCCCCTTGTTATGATTTTGCCTAAATCAAGAACTTACTTGATTATTATATTATGCCGCCTTGCAAAATGCCATAGCCTGTGATATATTGACTGCGTTAGCCCGTGTTTTTGCATCGGTATTACAAACAGGGCTACACAAAATATTATTCTGTCACAGGCAGAAGGAGGATATATAATGGATAAATACGAATGCAATATTTGCGGCTACATTTATGACCCCGCAGAGGGCGACCCCGACAGCGGTATCGCCCCCGGCACCGCTTTTGAGGATATTCCGGACGACTGGGTATGCCCGCTTTGCGGCGTAGGCAAAGACGACTTTTCAAAAATCTGAACCGTTCCGCATAAAAAAGCAAAAGCCGTTGCGCCTACCGCTCAATGGCTGTATTTGCTTTTCTTAAGGTAAAAAGAAAGGAAACAAAATGGGAACAATTAAAATTACTGAAAACATCTGCTCCGTGGGTGTGCAAAACCCTACTCTGCGAGTTTTTGATATTATTATGCAGACGGAATTCGGCACCTCCTATAACGCTTATTTCGTAAAGGGGAGTCAGAAGACCGCCCTGATTGACGCCGTTCATCTTGATTTTTTTGACGAGTATCTGGAAAACATTTCCGGNNGCTTACCGATGTGAGCAAAATTGACTACCTTATTGTCAATCACACGGAACCCGACCACAGCGGCAGCATTAAAAAACTGATGGAATTAAATCCGGACATTACCGTTATTGCTTCCACAGCCGGTCAAAAGTTCCTTTCCGCTATAACAAACATGCAATTTAATGCCATGGTTGTCCGCGGGGGAGAAACGATAGATTTAGGCGGGCTGAGTTTGGAATTTATTTCCGCTCCCCTGCTCCATTGGCCGGATTCCATATTCACCTGGTGTCCGGAAGAAAAAGTCCTGTTCTCCTGTGATTTTCTCGGCGCTCACTACAGTGAACCCCGGATGTTTGACTATAAACTCACCTATCCCGAAGAATATGCCAAAGCTTTTAAAGAATATTTCGATGTTATCTTTTCTCCCTTCAAGCCCAACGTGAGGGCGGGGCTGGATAAAATCAGGGATTTGGACATCAGTTTAATCTGCACCAGCCACGGCCCCGTTTTGACAAAAGGTAACGGGCTTGAAAAAGCCAGGGAACTGTATCGCACCTGGAGCGCAATCCCGGTAAAAGACGGCGATAAAAGCGTTGTAATTCTCTATGTATCCGCCTACGGCTGCACTAAAAAGGTTGCCGAGGTTTTGGAGGAAGAATTGCGTGCAAAATACGGTTTTAACACCGAACTTGTTCACGTGTCGGATACCAACCTCGCCTGTATAAAATCAAAAATCGACAATGCCGACGGCATTCTTTTAGGTACCCCCACCATAAACAGAGATGCCCTTAAACCCATGTGGGAGGTAACCACCGTAATCGACGCCCNNGACGCCATTGCCAACAAAGGCAAGCCCGCCGGTGTATTCGGTTCCTTCGGTTGGAGCGGAGAAGGCGTGCCGATGCTTGTTGAGCGCCTGAAGGGGCTTAACCTCGATGTTGTCGGCGACGGTCTGCGTGTAAACTTTGTACCCGATGAAGACGAGATTTTACAGGTACGGGAATATGCAAAAGCTTTTGCGGAAAAGAGTAAAGCATGAAACGTTATGACTCTTTAATAATAGGGCATATAACGGTGGATTTCGACACCGACTGGCAGGGGAACAAAACAAAAATCGAAGGCGGTGCAGTCCTCTATTCTTCCGCCTCCGCTTTCGCTCTGGGTCACAAAGTTGCCGCCCTTACAAAGGTCGCCCCCAAAGATCTTGACCGCATGAAAGCCTTTACCCTGCCGCAGGAAGACATCTACCTCATTGAATCCGAGCGCTCCACGGATATGTCCAACACCTACCTGACTCCGGAAAAAGAGCGGAGAATCAGCGCCTGCACAAGCTGCGGCGACCCCTTCGGCATAGAGGATATCCCGGAGGGCCCGACTGCGAAGATTTATCATCTTGCGGGCCTTGTTGCCGGCGACTTTAATAACGATATGATTAAGCGGCTTGCCGGTAAGGGAAAGGTTGCCCTTGATGTTCAGGCCTGCCTGCGCAACCGGGCTGAAGACGGTTCCCTTTATTTTAAAGATTGGGCAGACAAAGAAGAGATGCTGCCTCTTATCGCCCTGCTCAAAACCGATGCCGCCGAGGCGGAGATTATGACGGGTCTGACCGACAGAAAAGCGGCGGCAAAACGCCTTTTTGACCTTGGCTCAAAGGAGATTATGATAACCCACAACACGGAAGTTCTTATTTTTGACGGAAAAGATTACTACACCTGTCCCATCCGTTCAAGAAACTTGAGCGGCAGAACCGGGCGGGGCGACACCACCTTTGCCGCCTACATAAACGAACGCCTGACCCGCTCCATAGAAGAAAGCCTTCTTTGGGCTACGGCCGCGGTTTCCCTAAAAATGGAAACCCCCGGTCCCTTTAGAGGCAGCCGGGAAGATGTGAAAAAATATATTGATGAGTTCTACGGCGATGCCGTTCCGGTTAAAATAGAATCTCTTTAAGCGAAATAAAGGTAATATAATTAAAGTAAGCCGCCGGGATATTTCGGCGGCTTGCTTTAATTTCGGTTTTTATTGGCTACAATATACCATCCAATTTATTCCTTTTTCCGAGGTTCAACCCGAACCAGATTATTGCCGAAGGCGTGGTGCATTGCAGCAGATAGCCGACAATCGACCTTAAAGCTCTGGGTCTGTTGCCGCTTATGGCCAAAATGGAATCCACCGGCTGGCAGAACAGGCCGACTAAAGCGCCGAAAAAGTTTGAGGAAGATTGGTATTTGAAAGCATAAAGAATTACAAGGAGTATAAGCATAACAATACCGGGGAGTATAACATGGTACCACTTGACATCCTGAGTTTTAAAGAGGTGAAAACGGGCAGCGAGCAGTGCAAGCACAAAATACAAGGAGTAAAATACGAGCAGAATAAGCAAAACTGCGTACTTGTTTACAGAACCGAACATCCAGCCGCCGAAAATATAGAGCACGGCGCCTAATAATGTGTGGATAAGCAATGCAATTAAATTGTTGCGAACCATTGTATTCCCTCCCCGCTCTCAAACACATCCGCGGAACGAAGACTTTCCGCTCCTGCGGAGTAACCGTTTTTTTATTCCTCTTCCGCTCTCGCCTTTGCGGCATCAATAATTTTTTGCACTTCGCCGGCGGGGGCTTCTTCATATCTGGCAAACTCCAGAGTAAAGTATCCGCGGCCCGCCGTTACCGAGCGCAGTACCGTTGCAAAGTCACCCATTTCAGCCATGGGAACTTCCGCCACCAACTCCTGGATTTTCGGCTCATCCGAGGGACCCATACCCAACACACGTCCGCGGCGTTTTGTAATATCGCCCATAATATCCCCTAAGTTGTCGTCTGGCATATAGGCTTTCAAGGTGCCCACGGGTTCCAAAATGGTGGGGGAAGCGTTGGGCATCGCCTCTTTAAAGGCAAGGGAAGCGGCGGTTTTAAAGGCAATTTCAGAGGAGTCAACGGGATGGTATGAACCGAAGTAAAGGGTTGCTTTCAGATTCACCATGGGGTAGCCCGCCAAAAAGCCTTTTGCCACACTTTCCCTCAAGCCTTTTTCAACTGCGGGGAAGTACTGTTTGGGAACTGCGCCGCCTACGATTTCTTCGCAGAATTCCAATTCTTCAGAGGTGCCGGGTTCAAAGCGGATATATACGTCGCCGAACTGTCCGTGACCGCCGGATTGTTTTTTGTGTCTGCCGTGGGCCTCAACGGTTTTCCTTATTGTTTCCCTGTAAGCTACAAGGGGAACTTCCAGATCGACTTCAACGCCGAACTTGTTTTTAAGCTTGCTTACAATAACATCCAAGTGCTGCTCGCCGAGTCCTGAAAGCACCTGTTCCCTTGTTTCGCTGTTGGTACCGTAAGTTATGGTCGGGTCTTCTTCCACCAGTCTGGAAAGTCCGGTGGCAACCTTTTCTTCCTCACCTTTTTTGCGTACCTTAACCGCCATGGAAAGGTAGGGCGCCGGGAAACGAACCGGTTCAAGATTAATAACCTCTTTTGCATTGCAAAGGGTATCCCCGGTGTTCATACCCGAAAGTTTGGTTACAACCCCGATATCACCCGCAGGGATAACGCTTGCATCCTCCTGCTTGGAGCCGTGGAGAGTAATCATTTTACCCATGCGCTCACTTTCGCCGGTGCGTGCGTTGTATGCCGAAATGTCGGAGGTGATTTTGCCCGACACAACTTTGAAGAAAGACATTTTACCCACAAAGGGGTCAACAATTGTTTTAAAACAAATAGCGGCGAGGGGGCCGTTTTCGTCGCAGGTCAGCTCTTGCCCTTCAACGGACTTTTCACCGGCATAACGGGCGGCATCCGGAGCGCACAGAGCAAGGGTATCGAGCATTACGTCCACTCCGTCCATATCAAGGCCGGCGCAGGCGAATACCGGATAAATTTCCCCGGCGGCTATACCTTTTGTTAAGCCCAACATCACTTCTTCGTGGGTGAAAGCTTCGCCCTCAAAAAACTTTTCCATCAGCGAATCATCGGCGGAAGCCACCGCTTCGTTAAAAATATCCCTCATCTCGTCAATTCTGCTGTCGGAAGGCATGGCAATTTCTTTGCCTTTGCCGTCTTTATACTCAAAGGCTTTATCAGAAGCAAAATCCACATAGGCCGTCACCTTTTCACCCTCCATATAGGGAACCACAACGGGACAGGCCTTGGACTCATGTTCTTCTTTTATAGCGTCAAAAGTCTTGTAAAAATCGGTATTCTCGGCATCGCAGCGGGTGACGGCAAACATCTTTGCCAGACCCCTGTCATTTGCGGCACGGTAAGCCTTGGATGCGCCCACATCGTAACCGGAACCGGCGCTGAGCACTATCAGCACGCTTTCCGCCGCACGTACGCCTTCACTCACTCCGCCGGCAAAGTCAAACAGGCCGGGAGTATCCAAAAGGTTAATTTTAATGCCCTTCCACACCAAAGGTGCTACCGCTGTGGAAACGGTGGCTCTGCGCCTTTTTTCTTCCGGATCGTAGTCGAGCATGGAAGTGCCTTCAGCTACCCTGCCGAGGCGATCGGAGGCCTTAGCCAAAAAAAGCATGGCTTCCGCCAAAGTTGTTTTCCCCCTGCCGCCGTGACCGGCCAGGGCAATGTTCCTGATATCCTTTGCGCTGTATGTGTTCAAAAAACTTCCTCCTTATACTTAGGCCGGCAACCGCAGGGGTCCGCCCGTAAAAAATTCTGCGCCTTTTATCCGTGAGATTGTAACATACACTGCGTTGCAATTCAATCTTTTTTAATTAGCCGTTCTTGATTTTAATCGGGGATAATGTATGATAATACTGTTGTTGTCTCTAAAAAACAGTTGAAAGGATTTTTCAAATGAAAACCGTTAAACCGAATGTGCTTGAGTACATGATGAGAGGGCTGAAAAAATATGCGATATCGGGCACGGTTGACATTCCCGTTTGGGAATCCGTCACGGGGATGTATTTGGGGGATGGTGAATACAGCAGAGACCCCAATTATGCGTTTAGGGGACAGATGGGAAGCCTCATATGACTGCGCCCGTTGGTTTAAAGCCACGGTCAAAATCCCCCCCGTACCTCCGGGGCAAGAACTTTATTTTGAGGCGGACTTCGGCGGGGAAGCCCTGGTTAAAATTAACGGAAAAATCACCGGCGCCGTGAGTTCCGGCTGGGTTAACCGGGACAGGATTTTTCTTGACACCTTTGAGGCGGGCGAAACGGCTGAAATCGAGATGGAGTACACCGTTGATTCGGGCAGTTTTTGCGACGATGCCATGGACGGCGCCAAAAGTNNCAATGAATAAAGCCCGACTTGTAATCGCGGACCCCGTTTGCGAAGCCTATCTTTTTGACACTCAAATCGTTTGGGAGGCTCTGGCAAATATAAGCGATGAGTATATAAAGGCACGGGTTTTTGAAGCCCTGGATGAATCCGTGCACAGGGTCGATTTTGATTTTGACGATGCCCGGGTTCGCCGTTCAATAGCCGAAGCCGCCGAAATTTTGCGGGAAAAGCTGGCGAAAATCCCCCACACGCCTCAGACAAAAATCTATATGACCGGTCACAGTCATATAGACATAGCCTGGCTATGGCGGGTGCAGGAAACTCAGCGCAAGGCCGCCCGCACTTTTTCAAACAACCTTGCCCTTATGGACAGATATCCGGATTTTGTTTTTGCCCAAAGTCAGGCTATACTTTATGACACGGTAAAAAGGCTGTACCCTGAATTGTATGAGCGAATAAAGCAAAAGGTCGCCTCCGGTCAGTGGGACATTGAGGGCAATGTATGGGTTGAAGCGGATACCAATATCGCCTCGGGGGAGGCCCTTATACGCCAACTGCTTTACGGACGGGAGTTTTTTAAAAAAGAGTTCGGAGTAGTTTGGATATTTACTGGCTGCCGGACTGCTTCGGTTTTTCCTGGGCCTTGCCGCAGATTATCAAGCGCAGCGGCATGAAGTATTTTATAACCTCCAAGCTTGCCGGACAGGACACCAACCGCTTCCCTCATACCACTTTCCGCTGGAAGGGCAACGACGGGTCTGAGGTTATCGCCCACATGCAGCGGATGACCTACGGCGGGGAATTTTCCCCCGCACAGCTTGTGCAGGCCGCAAAAGAAAACGATCAGAAAGATATTACCGATAAAGCCATGGGCATGTTCGGCTACGGCGACGGGGGCGGAGGCTGCACCTACGCCATGATGGAAAGGGGACGCAGGCTCAGAAATTTCCCCGGCCTGCCGGCAACAAAGATAGGGCACGCCTCGGAGTTTTTTGAAAACGTCAGCCGACATGCGGAAGACCTGCCCGTATACAATGACGAAATGTATTATGAAAATCACCGCGGCACCTACACAAGCCAGGCCTTCATAAAAAAATACAACCGCAAGGGGGAACTCCTCCTGACCCGGGCGGAAATGGCCTGTGTTTTTGCCGGAGCGGCGGGCCACCTTTTCAGCACCGAAGCCTTGGAGGAAGCCTGGAAGCTGCTGCTTAAAAATCAGTTCCATGACATCTTACCGGGAACCTCCATTCACGAAGCCCATGAAGACTGCCATGAAGATTACAGCAGAATGACTGCGCTTGGCGAAGTGGTAAAAGAGGGTGCAATAAAACATCTCAACACCAAAATCGCCGCCGAAGAAAACTCGGTTGTTGTTTGGAATTTTCTTTCTCACCCGGTCACGGCACCGGCCAAGGCGGTTTTTGAAAGCCCCTTTGAAGACCCTGCGGTTTTTGACGACGGCAAGCAACTGCCCTGCACCGTTTTGTGCCGTGAGGAGGAGAAAATTTTGGTTTTCATGGCGGAAGACGTACCCGCCATGGGCTATAAAGTTTTCAAAATCGGCAAAAGACAAACTCTGCTGCCGACGGTTACTGCAAGTCCCCGCCTTTTGGAAAACGGTCTTTTGAAAATTTCCCTTGATGAAGACGGAATAATAACCTCCATATTTGACAAGAAAAACGGCAGAGAAGTTTTGCGGGGACAGGGCAATCTGCTCACAATCTTCCAGGACAAATGCGTACATGAAACCGCCTGGAATTTGGAACTCAACTATCAAATAAAGTTTTGGGAACTTAAATCCGCCAAGAGCATTCGGGTAATGGAGTCCAATGAACTGCGGGGCATTATCCGCATTGAACGGGTTTTCAACAAATCAACAATTATACAGGATATTATTCTTTACACCGAAAGCGACCGTCTGGACTTTAAAACCTATGTCCAATGGTACGAAAGCGACAAGTTGTTAAAAGCCGCCTTTGATGTGGACATTCACAGCCGAAATGCGACCTTTGAAATTGCCCACGGAGCCCTTGAACGCCCCACCCATTGGAGTAATTCCTTTGATTTGGCAAGGTTTGAACAATGCGGTCACAAATGGGCCGACCTTTCCGAAGGGGATTACGGAGTAAGTCTGCTGAATGACTGCAAATACGGCTATGATATTAAGGACAATGTTATGCGCCTTTCTCTGCTTCGTGCCCCCACATGCCCGGACCGCACCGCAGACCAGGGCACACACCGCTTTACCTACAGCCTCTATCCCCATAAGGGCGGTTGGCGGGAGGGCGGCTCCGTGCAAAAAGCCTTTGAACTGAACCTGCCGCTTGAAGCCTTCATTCTGCAGAAACAGGAAGGCCCTCTGCCCGGAAAGCTGAGCTTTTTGAGTGCGGACGCGCCCAATGTGATAATCGACACCGTAAAACCCGCTCAAAACGGAGACGGAATCATCCTGCGGGTTTATGAATCCAGTCAGTGCCGCGGTAAAGTCAATATCAGCAGCGTACTTCCCTTTGAACGGGTAACCGAATGCAACCTGATGGAGGAAAATGAACGGGATATCCCGACAACAAGCAAGAGCTTCGCCTTTAACATAAAACCCTTCGAGGTGAAAACCTTCCGCCTGCGCTGAGTGAGAAAACAGCCCCCCGCCAAAAGGCGGGGGGGCTGTTAATATTAATCGCTGTCCTCAGTAGGTAAATGTGTAGTTTGCGTCATAAGTGCTTGTAATATCGGCATCAATTTTTATAAGACCGTATCTAACCTTGCAAGCCATATCAACCGGCGTTTTTACATCAAGCTCGGTCAACAGACCTTGGGCATTGAAGACCGCCTCGATTTTGCATTCGGTGTAATTGACGTCGGCATTTTCAAGCACGAAAGGTTTAAGGTCTTCCGCCGTAAGTTCGATTGTATCCATACACTTTGACACATACTTCGGTTTTGCGCTAAGCGCATCGGCTCCGGAAACCAAGTCATCCTTCATAACAATTGTAATCCTGCAGCCGTCGCCGACCGCTTCACATGTCACATACTTTATACCGTTGTCACCGGTGGAGCTAAGCACACTCAAAGCCAGGCTTTGGTAGCGGGGCAGCCATTCGGAAAGGTTTACATTATCCCTGTCGGACTTGCCGTTCGTAAATGTATATGTCGGTCTTTGCTGGTAGTCGTTAATCATAAACTTCTCGGCATAATCTCTTACGCCCTGTCCGCCGGTGATGTTTACAATAGATGAAGTTGTGCCGCTTCTTTTTTTGACGGTTACTTTACCCTTATAAACCTTCATTGCGTTGCCGTAACGGTTATAGAACCTGATTATCTCCTGTTGGCTGCCGCTTATCGGCAAAACCACTTCCGATGTTCCGGGATCTTCTTCGGTGGTCTCCTCCGCAACGGTGGTTGCTTCCGTGGGGTTCGTCGGGTCTGTAGGGTCGTCCCGCAGACCGGGGAACAGCAACACTAAAAATGCCATAAATGCGATTGCGAGGTTTCTGAAAAATGTTAAAATTTTAGCGAACATAAAAACAGCCCCTTCTTAAAGCATACGCTTAACCTCTGCAAAACTTAAGCTATTATCATATCTTGCAAAGAAAAATTATACATTCCGATTAATACGTAAAATCGTAGGCTTCGTAATATATTTTAAGCACGGCGGTACCTTCGGCTTCACCGAATAACGCAATGTCGCCTTTCATATCAAGAAAGGCGTACATGTACTGGTAAACGGATACAACCTGATTGTTCTTCGGGTTATAAACTACGGTGCTGGTGCAACCGCTGTAATACAAATCGTATTCAGCCGATTTTACAACACTTTTAACTAATTTGCTTGTTTGCAGTTCTTTATCAACATCACTTTTTGCAAGAGGTGAGAATACGGCTCCAATATTGCTGGGAGCTTTGTCCCCCGAACGCCAGATTTCGGGGTTCTTTTCGTCCTTGAGCATAAGGACGATCTTATAATTGCCGTTGGGAAGTACGGTGCAGTTTGCAGACTTTAGGGCATTAACATCCGTGAGCATACAGCCCTTTTCCGCCCATTTTACCGGAAGTTCTTCCTTACTGAGATTGCTTCCCTTAGCCGCCACCATGGGATTTTTTCTCGCCTTTTCTTCCGTTGTCATGTACCTGTTCGCAATAGGCAAAAGTCTGCCCACCAAACCGCCGATGTTTATATCTTCCTCCGGCAGAATCTGATGCTCAATCTTTTTATAGCCGGGTCTGTCCTTCTTTGCCTGATTCATTACTGCGGTATAAGCGGCAAGAATCTGCGCATCACCGACGGGAAGACCCGCAGGAGCGGCTACCGTGGAAGATATAAACATCGGCGGTTT
>DCTF01000031.1 GCA_002329225.1 Ruminococcaceae bacterium UBA1447 | reverse complement strand
TATATTTTGCTACAGCCCCTTTTTTGTTTAACAACCTGAATTATTGGACTAAACCCGTAACTTGATTTATGGTATATAAAAAGTTTTCCGCATCGGTTATGATGCTTGAATCTATACTGTCAGAAACACCGTCTCCGTTTAAGTCTCCTGCGGCAAACAGGGCGGCATCGTCAACCGGATCCCAGGATATCAAAAAGTTTTCCATATCGATAATGATGCCGGAATCACTGCTGTCGGCGTTCCCGTCACCGTTTACATCACCGAAAATTAAAATGTTATATGATTCCAGCACTTCATTTGTTGTGTTGTCAACCAGCTCAACCTTTGTTCCCGTGCCTAAAACATAATTTGTTGGTGTATAAACAAGGCTTGCGTCGCCGTTTATGACGACATAATTATTTTCAAACTCCGTTTTAGTGAGGCCGAATTTAAGTCCGAAAATATAATCGGTTTCGGGGTTGATGACGGTGGTTGAGTTTTCATGCGCCTCCAGTTTTGCGGACGGGTTCAAATCCCAATACGGTACATCATACTGAGCGCTGCCGCTTGCCGGCCAGCGGTAAACGGTATATTTAATCCGGTTGTCCCTGATAACCGTTTCAGTAATTCTTTCACTTACGGGTTGGCCGGAGTTGTTTATCGATAATACCGAAATGTCATTTGTGCCGTCAAATTTGATGCGGCGAATTTCACTCAAAGAGTTGTCGGCGGAGGTGAGGTTGTAGTAAATACGGCCGTCAAACATCCCTATATAGGTGTACTTATTGGAACTGTAGTTTACGGTTTTAAGAACCCGGGAATCGCTTAGATCAAAACGGGAAGCGGTCAATTGCCCGTTTTTGTTATAGTACCAGTAGCCTTCGTTATAAAACATGCCGCTGACAATTTTAAGATACTTTCCGTCATAAATCTTACTTCCCGCTGTGTAACCCGCAGGTTCCCAATTGTTGTGCCCCTTGTCTTGGATGGCNNTCGCTGAGCAGAAAATACTCATGCTCAACCCGCCCTTCTAGGTCGTAATCGTTGTTAAGCCAACCGTTTGCAGCGGAAAAAATGGGGTCATCAAAAGTGACGTCAACATGGTACCAGTTGTTGTTAATATTTATCAGGTTCCATGCATGGCTCATGGCACTGCTCCGGACTTTCATTACGGGTATGCCGAGCCTTGAAATTACCTCCACATATGCCAAAGCATAACCGTTGCACACTGCTACTCCGTCGACAAGGGCGCCGTAGGCCATAAAAGACAGGTGCGGTATTTCGCCGATAAGAGCGTTTTCCTGGTCATATTTGGTATGGAGCGCCAGATAATCATGTATGGCCAAGGCCTTTTCGGCATCGCTCATGGAAGGCTGTATTATCGACAGAGCTTTTGTCACTGCGGCTTCATATTTACTTTGCATTGTTAATATTACGCTTTTTTCATAATGGTAATTAAAGAATACATTGGCAACAATGTTGGTCGCAGGGTAATAATTGTAAGTTGCACCGCTTAAGTAATAAAATGACGGAGTTTGGAATACTTCGTTTTCCAGAAGGACACCGAGTTGGGGTACGGTAATGGCGTAAGAAGATATGCTGACGGAAGCCTCGACGGAAGTAATTGCGTTTTTTATTGCCTGCAAGGCTCCCGCAGTGTCGCCTTGAGGGGCGGCGGTTGTTGTTTTTGCGCAGGTAAAATAATAGTCCCGGGCATAAAGAGCCGGTCCCGTAATCGGTGTTTCTTTTGCACTGCCGGGGAGCATTGCCCCCGGTAAAGTCAGGAAGACCAGGGCAAAAATCAGTATGAAAGAAAGTAGTTTTTTCAAAGCGATTCCTCCTAACTAAATATTATGGGTTGATGAATAAGGCTGTGCGGATGTGTGAAATGCTATCCTTTTTTTATTTTTTCCCAATACTCCTTGGCGGCCTGTTCATTTTTATTGTCCCCGTACTCGTAATAACGGACACCTTTTAGGGCATCGGGGAGATATTGCTGACTTGTCCAATGGCCCTCAAAATCGTGGGGATAAATATAGAACTGACCTTTGTTTTGGTTATCTTCACCGTCAAAGTGCTTGTTTTGCAGGTTCCGGGGAACCGGGCCGCTTTTGCCCTTTTGAACATCCGCCATGGCTGCATTAATAGCCTTATAAGCGGAATTGGATTTAGGTGAGTTGCAGACCAAAACAACCGCATCCGCCAAAGGGATGCGTGCCTCGGGCAGGCCAACCATAAGGGCGGCGTCAACGGCGGCTTTGACGATGGGGATTATTTGGGGATAGGCCAAGCCCACATCCTCGCAGGCGCAGATCATTAAACGGCGGCAGGCTGAGGGGAGGTCGCCCGCTTCCAACAGTCGGGCAAGGTAGTGGATAGCGGCGTGAGGATCCGAACCCCTCATGGATTTTTGAAAGGCGGAGATTATATCGTAATGTTCATCGCCTTCTTTATCATAGCGCAGGGCGCTGCGTTGTGTAAGGGCTTTGGCACTTTCCAGGGTTATGGTTCTTTTGTTATTTTGCGGCAGTGAGGACAATACGCACAGTTCCGCCGCATTCAGTGCTTTGCGGACATCGCCCCCGGCGGCAAAGGCTATGTGCTCGGTTACGCCTTTTTCAATTTTCAGCTTATCGCCCGTTTCTTTTTCCAGAAAGTCAAAAGCCCGCTCGACCGTCGGCTGAATGTCGTCGGGCGAAAGGGCCTTGAATTCAAATACGGTACAGCGGCTGAGCAAAGCGCCGTAGATGTAAAAATACGGGTTTTCCGTCNNTGCTTTTTATTAAAATACTGTATCTCGTCAAGGTAAAGCAAAATTCCGTTGGGAGCTAAAAGAGTGTCTATCTGTGCAATAACGCCCTTAATATCGGCAGTGTTTGCGGTGGTGCCGTTAAGCTTGACTAAATGGCGCTTTGTTTGTTCCGCAATCAGCCTTGCTATTGTGGTTTTACCCACGCCGGGAGGACCGTAGAAAATCATATTGGGTATCTCGCCGGAAAGAATAATGCCGCGCAGAGGCTTGCCGCTGCCCAGTAAATGGTGCTGGCCGGCGACATCTTCCAGTACAGTGGGCCGCATTTTTTCGGCAAGAGGAACAGCCATTGTTTAACCCTCCGGTGATAAAGAAAGCAGGGCACGGCCTGTGCCGTGACCTGCTATACAGGCACTATAATTATAAACTATTTGCCGAACATTAGCAATAAAAAGCCCGCCGCCACAGCGGAACCGATAACGCCGGCAACGTTGGGACCCATGGCGTGCATAAGCAAAAAGTTGGTCGGGTTGGCTTTTCTGCCCTCCACCTGAGAGACTCTTGCCGCCATCGGCACTGCGGAAACACCGGCGGAACCGATGAGGGGATTTACCTTGCCCCCGGTGATTAAGTACATGAGTTTGCCCAACAGCAAGCCGCCTACGGTGGAAAAGGCGAAAGCCGTCAGCCCGAGAGCGATAATGCCCAAGGTTTTGGGCTTTAAAAACTTTTCGCCGGCGGCGGTGGCGCCTACTGTAAGCCCTAAGAATATGGTAACTATGTTAATCAGCGCATTTTGGGCGGTGTCGCTTAAACGGTCCACAACGCCGCTTTCCCTGAACAGGTTCCCGAGCATTAACATGCCGATAAGAGGAGCTACGGAAGGCAGAACAAATACGCAGAGCACAAGCACCACAATGGGGAAAATAATTTTTTCCGCCTTGCTTACGGGCCGTAGTTGACTCATTTTGACTGAACGCTCTTTTTTGGTTGTCAGCGCCCTCATAATGGGGGGCTGAATAACCGGAATAAGTGCCATATAAGAATAGGCGGCTATTGCTATCGGCGCCAGAAGATGGGGCGCCAATTTGCCGGCAAGAAAAATTGCCGTAGGCCCGTCCGCTCCGCCGATAATTCCTATGGAGGCGGCTTCGGGCGGAGTAAAACCGAGAGCTACGGAAAGTGTAAACGCAACATAAATGCCCAGCTGTGCCGCCGCACCTAAAAGAAGACTCGCAGGATTTGCCAGTAGGGGACCGAAGTCCGTCATAGCTCCTATACCCATAAAGATTATACAGGGGAAAAGGCTGCTCTTAACTCCCATATAAATCAGGTATAAAAGACCGGCTTGATACCAGGCTCCCCCTTCGGGCGGCGGAGCCATAAGCCCGGCGCCGGGCAGGTTTGCCAGCAAAATACCGAAAGAGATGGGCAGCAGCAACAGGGGTTCAAATTTTTTAACTATAGCCAGATAAAGAAGAACAAAGGATACGATGATCATTATGCCCTCTTTGTATGTGAGGATATAAAGACCTGAACTTTCCCATATTCCCTTCAGAATATCAATAAAATTCATAACTCCCTCCTACCCTAAAACCACAAGGGGGGCGTCCGTGTCCACGTTGGAACCTTTGTCCACAATAACCTGCATGACAATGCCGTCCACGGGAGCGACTATCTCGTTTTCCATCTTCATCGCTTCCAGCACAAGCAGAATATCCCCGGCCCTGACTTCCTGACCGGCGCTGACATTAACCGCTAAAATTGTTCCGGGCATGGGGGCAAGCACCTGTGTGCCGGAGGTTACGGGTGCAGGTGCGGCGGGTGCGGAAGCAACAGGGGGAGGTGCTGCCGGGGAGGGCGCGGGAGCCGGAGCCGTCGGCGGAGCGGAGGATGCCTGACAAGTGTTCACCAGTTCCGCCGAGTTCTGACTTACTTCCACCTCATATACTTTACCGTTTAATGTAACCCTGTATTTCATGGCGTTAATCCTCCACTTTTTTGATTCGTTCAAATTTGAGCCGGTTTAAAGGAATGCCGGATTTGTCGCTGACAATGGCCATAATAACCGCAGCAGTAGCCTCATCGGTGTCAATAAGTTCCACCTTATCCGCATTTGCCTGAGGGAGCGGTACGCCGACGGCAGGGGGCTGTGAGGACAGGATGGGAGCGGAGGAAGCGGTTTTGCTTTTTCTCTTCTCAAAAAGACATATTATAAAGGAGAGCAGGTAAACAAACATTGCCAGAGCCGCAAGCTCCAATATAACAACTGCCATACCCGCTCCTGAAAGTTTTAAAGCATCCAAAAAACTGATACTTTGTTCTGCAAGCATAAGTTTCTCCTCACAAACAAAAATTAATCTTTAAATAGCGAAATAGCGGCAAAAAAAGTTGCTTAAAAGTTACAAGTCAATCTTCTATCTTCTCAACGGTATAGTTGAAAGTCTTTTTCTTTTTTGCCTCTCTCTTTTCAAAATAAGCTTCCGCCTGAGCCGGGAAAGCGACGTAGGAAAGTACATCCTCGTCGGAAGCAGCCCTGTCCCCGAGGTATTCTCTTGCGGAGGGCAGCCCCGGCTCCAACAAGTCGGCGTAGCGGCCCGTTATGGGCTTTTCGTCCCCCAGAATTTGCTTTTGCAGGGCGGGATTAATCTCCCCGGGTGCTTTTCCGTATTCTCCCCTTACATAACTTTTAATTTCACTGGATACGTTTTTATAGCGTTCTCCGGCTAAGACATTTGATACTGCCTGAACTCCTACTATTTGACTCATGGGAGTTACCAGGGGGGGATAGCCCAAATCTTTGCGCACCTTCGGGGTTTCTTCCAGCACTTCTTCAAACTTGTCAAGTTTATTCTGGGCCGTCAGCTGTGCTACCAGATTCGACAGCATACCGCCGGGGATTTGAGAAACAAGGGCATCGGTTTCCGTCCCCATAACCAGGGGGTTTAAAAGGCCGGTTTGCAGGCTGTGGTGTAAAATCGGCTTAAAGTAGTCGTTAATCTGCTTAAGAACTTTCTCGTCAACATCCACCTCATAACCCTGTTGGCGCAGGGCATAGACCATTGTCTCCGTAGGAGGTTGTGAAGTCCCGCCTGAAAAACTTGATATTGCAGTATCTATCGCAAAAGCTCCCGCTTCCACCGCCTTTTGAAGGGCGAGCAGACCCAGCCCCGTGGTGGAGTGGGTGTGCACAATAATGGGAACTTTCACATTTTCTTTAAGAGCTTTAACCAGATCATAGGCATCCTGGGGGCCCATAATGCCCGCCATGTCCTTAATGCATATGGACTGAACACCCAAGGCTTCCATGTCTTCAGCAAGTTTTACGTTGCTTTCCAGATTATGAATGGGGCTTAAAGTAAAGCAGATTGCGCCGGAGGCATGGGCTCCGTTTTTAAGCGTTTCGTCCACTGCCACCTCTATATTGCGAATATCGTTAAGGGCATCAAAAATCCTGATTATGTCAATGCCGTTTTCCACGCTCTTTTTTACAAAAAGGCGTACCACGTCATCGGGATAATGCCTGTAGCCCAAAAGGTTCTGACCCCTTAGGAGCATTTGCAGTTTGGTGTTCGGGCAGGCTTTTCTGATTTTTCTGAGCCTTTCCCACGGGTCCTCGTTCAAGTAACGAAGGCAGGAATCAAATGTTGCGCCGCCCCAGCATTCAAGCGAATGAAAGCCGATGGTATCCATCGTTTCGAGTATATCTTTAAATTCGTCCGTTCTCATTCTTGTAGCAATCAGCGACTGATGCGCGTCACGGAGAACGGTTTCAGTAACAGCAATTTTTGCCATACTTCACACCTCTTAGTTTAATGTAATCAGTACCTGACCAGCCTCAACGCTGTCGCCCTTGCCGACGTTAACAGAAGCAACCGTACCCGCCTGAGGTGCAACGATTTCGTTTTCCATCTTCATAGCTTCAAGCAC
>DCTF01000156.1 GCA_002329225.1 Ruminococcaceae bacterium UBA1447 | reverse complement strand
GTTGTTCAGTAGACATTAATTAAAGCAAACGGCTTGTAAAACAGCAAAGCCATGCAAATAAGCTAAAAGAAGCCCTGGAACTGAACAATCAGTAATCAGGGCTTCTTCTTTTTGGTAAAATTGAAGAAATAGAACAGTTTGTTGGAAAGATGTTCTTGTTTTGTTAATACTTTTTGTATCGGGCGGGGCGATGTCCACATCATCCCGTGAAATATCAAAAACCTAATCGTTGAGCCATATTATTTGTCAATTACTTAATACCATAAAAAACCTAAAAGAAAAATCCAAATCAGCCACTGCCCAACTGTAAAATCAACATTAACCTCTATATTAATCGGGTATTCTTCACCTTGTTCATTTTCCGCAATACAAGTTACTGTTGCCGTACCTCTGCCGGTTGCTGTAACAGTACCGTTTTCATCAACGGAAGCGATCTCATCGTCAGATGAATAGTATGAAACCACTTTGTCAGCAGCTACACTCGTTACGGATGCAAATTCAATCACATCCTTATAATTAATATCAATGCTGTTTGAAATGGACTCATTTAGATTGCCGACTCTAATAGCGGGGCGAACACCTCTGCTAGTCCTATCACAATAGTTCTCAGCCCCGTGTCCGACTTCATCAATTTCGCAAACAGCAGAGGAATCATGCCCCGGCGTGCGAAGCCACCATTCAGAATGGTAATCACTAATTGGAGCCTGCGACAACCCCTGAGACTTGGCATAATCGGTGCCCTTTGTTTTGCGCGCATCATCCCAATCCGAATAGTATGTAGAAAAGCCGTAGGCTTTGGAGCACGCTTCATCCTGCGAAAGCAGGAAGACATAATCTTCCGTATCTTCGCAGTTAAAAATTACATCCCTTAAATTTAAATCAATCTCCGGTTTTCTGCATTTGTTTTCGCATACCGTCATTAACATCCTTGATTTTTCCGCTTCATTAAATGCAATGTTATAAAAATTGTCATTCAGCCACTCTCTGATTGTACTTTCCGTATAATTATTGGCAAAAGCTGTATATGATTCATCTCTGAAAAAGCCGTCATAGCCATCACTTTTGCCGTCATATATATATGTAGAATTAAAGGGTTGTGAATCTATTATTTTTTCGCATAAGAGCAGGCCCGTATCGGAATCAAGAATGCGCCATTTTACAGGTTCAAACTTAAACCAATAAACCGTGTTTATAAAATAACCTTTTTGACTTTGGACAGAGCTATCTATACTCGGTATGGCTGCCGGTACTACTGGTCTGTATTGTGAAAAGAACACTGCACGATATTGATTGCCGTCCATAGAAACATCGGCATATTTCATCCAGTCCCCCGGTACACCCGAATACAAAGTTCCATCGCCGGAATAATAGCCATAAGATTGCCAAGAAAGGTCTTGTTTGTTAAGTTTTGAAAGCATCTCAGAATCCGTAACCTGACTTTGCGGATAAGAACCGAATTCAATTATTTCTATTTTAGGGCGGCCCCAAAAAGCCTGAGCTTCTATTTGCAATGAATTTGAGCTGTTTACAAGTGTCAAGCCCGTAAACATTGCAATTGCAAGAACAAGTGCAATACTTTTTTTAATAAAAGTTTTCATAGTATTCCTCCAATTGTTAAAGTATATACTACTCCGCCGATACGGTTGCAGGCGAAATAAACAGCACCTCGTCCCCGTCTTTCAGACGGGCTTTTTTTGATTTGCAACGGACACCGTTAATATAAATCAGAGCATCGGCAAAGGTAAGGCTTAACTTCCCCTCCAACAATCCGTTGATTTTGTCCAGCATATTTCCAACACAAGCGGCATCTATTTCCGCATTTCCTATTCCGGAATCGGCTCTCATGACGCCGAAAAACCTTACATTAACTTTAGCCACCTTGCTCCCCCTTTATGCATCAATGCCGAGTTTTTTGAGCGTAGACTTTTTCGGCACTCCGTTTTTCCATCCTCTTATGCGGTAGTAGCTTTTGAGCATTTTATTCAGCGGGACTTTGGACTTTTTATTCCCCGCCTCCTGTTNNAGTCAGGCGACCGGGCAGCCTGTCCGCTCCGGCGCTTTGACCCAGGATAATGTTACACTGACGTTCAAGGTTATAACCGCGCTCCCCGATTCTCAGCATTTTGCCGATGTTCATCTTCATCCCCGCAGCGTATTTAAGCGCATAGGGGTACTTGATAAGAGGAAGATTGATACCGGCTATTGCCGGGTATTTTACCATCAGAGCTATGACGGGGCCGACAGCAATAAAACCGAAATTTATGAACTTGGTAATAAAACTGTTCGGTTTGGCAATAAGCGGCCCGGGGAAGACCACATAGGAGGTAAAAAGACAACTGCCCGCCGCAGATATGGCCTCCATAAAGTTTTGGAAAAATATGTTGATTGCCGCTTTGCTCTTGGGGGTGTAGGGATTTATGTGTAAACCGAGACCCTCAACCACCACCAGATAACCGGCATTAAGGTGGCAGCCGCCCCGATTTGCCGTGGCGTAACCCAAGCCCTGACCGACCGCACCCCGGGGTTCATAGGCGGCAAGTTCCATTCCCTTTGCCTGAATTGCGAACTCTTTACCGCCAAAACGCTCAGACATTCTTTTTGTGCCCTCCGCCAGAATATCGCCTATACCCCTGCGGGCGGCTATATCTTCAAAAAGTTCCGATATTCCGTCGGTTTCGCCGAATTTAAGGCCGTTGTCCCACAGGCCCTTTTCCGCCAACTCCATGGCGAAAGCTATGCTGCCCGCAGCGGACATTGTGTCCAAACCCAACTCGTCAAGTTCATAATTCCAGCGGTTGATAAGTTCAAGGTTGCTGTTTAAAAGATTCGGGCCGAGTAAACCCAACGTTTCCAACTCCGGGCCTTTGACCACCTTGCCGTTGACTTCCACCCGCCTTGTACACTGAATCACACAGCTTGTGCAGCCGGAGTTTTTAACCAGATACTTTTCGGCTAAGGTTTCACCCGACACTTTTTCAAACTCGTCAAAACGCCCGGCGCTGAAATTTTTAGTGGCAAGTATTTTTTGAGCCTGCATAGGAGCCACCAAGCCTGCCGTGCCGAGTTTTGGCAGTTGCCTGCCCGTGAGAGGATGTTTACGGAGTTGCTCAATCCATTTTTTGTTGGTTTCTTTGAGCTTTTCTTTGTCCGCAACCTCCGGTTTATAAGAACCGGCCGCAGTAACCGCCTTAAGGTTTTTGTCACCGAAAACGGCACCCACACCGCCTCTGCCCGCAGCCCTTTCACCGCTGAACACGGCGGCATACAGCACCTTGTTTTCACCCGCCGGCCCTATAACCATTTTGCCGGTTTTAGGGGGCAATTTTTCCTGAGCCGGGGTCACATGCAGACCCCATAAATCCGCAGCATCAACGAAGACTACAGTTTCCTGTGTGATTTCCAAAACCGTCGGTTTTTTAGCTTTCCCCGTTATAATCAGGCCGTCATATCCCGACCTTTTAAGGAACATACCGAAATCCCCTCCGCAGTTGGAGGAGGTAAGAATGTTTGTGAGAGGTGAAATTGTTGAGATGTTAAACCGGGAACTGCTCGGGCAGCCGCAGCCGGACAACGGCCCCGTTGTCACCACCAGCCAGTTATCCTCATCAAAGGCTTTCATACCGGGCTTTATGTGGCGAAAAAGAATTTCCGCCGCCATGATTTTGCCGCCTATTGTTCTTTCCCTGTCCTTATCTGTCCAGGGGTACTCCTCCCAGGTTTCATCGGTCAGGTCAACTTTTAATACCTTACCGGCATACGCACCGAAATCAGTCATAACACACCTCTGAATCCGCTTATTTTTTCAACCCTTAATCTTTTTAACCAGGGCTGTACAATCATCTTCAAACATAATTTTGGGCACCGGATACAAGGGATTGGCTTCATGAAGGGCTCGGGATACAATCAGAGGAATATCCTCATCCCGTATTTGTTCAAAATGTTCCGGTATATCAAACTTCCGGAGCAGTTCTTTAACGGCTGAAATAAATACTTTAGCCTTTTCTTCCGTACTTTGATTTGCCGAGGCAAGCCCCGCAAAATCGGCAAGTTCTGCCAGAGAGCGATAAACGGAAGAACCGTAGTATTCCAACACATAGGGAAGCACAACCGCATTCGCCAAGCCGTGGGGTATGGAGTAAAGCCCCCCGAGATTATGGGCAATGGCGTGTACATAACCCACATAGGCTCTGGTAAAGGCCAGGCCCGCATAGTGGGACGCCAAAAGCATCTGCTCTCTTGCGTAAATATCCTCACCGTTTTGATAGGCTTTTTCAAGACTTTCAAATATGAGTTTTACCGCTTTAAGACCAAGCTCAGCCGACTCTTTGGTATTCTTTTGCCCGATATAGGCCTCCACCGCATGGGTAAGGGCATCCAAGCCGGTCCAGGCTGTTATATGCTTAGGCAAACCTAAGGTAAGTTCCGGGTCCAAAACCGCATAAAGGGGACAAAGTTTAAAGTCGGTTACCGCATACTTTTCCTGAGATTTGTTAGCCTTAACAACCGCCACTATGGTGCACTCCGAACCGGTACCGGCAGTTGTGGGTACGGCAAACAGCGGAGGCAGGCTATTAGTAACTTTCAGTAATCCGCGCATTTTTTTGACGCTTTTTTTGGGATTGGCAACCCTCGCTGCCGCCGCTTTTGCACAATCCATGGGGGAACCGCCGCCGAAGGCTATAACCCCTTCGCAATTGTTTGCTTCATAAATTGATTTTGCCTGTTCAATGTTTTCAACCGAAGGATCCTGTTGAACGCCGTCATAAACAAAGTACTGAATATTATTGCTGCTTAAATCCTCCATAAGCGGGTTCGGAAGCCCTAAAGCGGATAAGCCTTTGTCGGTAACAAGAAGCACCCGGTCGATTTTATGTTTTTTTAAAACTTCCGGCAGTTTGTGTATGCTTCCGGCACCCGTAATTAAAATCGGTTTTCGGTGGCGCATCAGAAAAGAAGCGACATAAAAATTAAACTGATAAATCCTGTAGTTAATTATTCTGAATAAGTTGAGCATAAAATACCTTCTCTTGATTTGATGTTTTGACATAATGCCTGCCCGGATATATTGACTTAAATTCCCCGCATTAATTGACAAGGCTCGCCGGGGGGAATACAATGTCAGGGACTTAACGTGCGCAATTTTTAACCCTTGCGTTTATTAAATCCGCGGCGTGTTCCAGCACGGGCAGAACCGTTGACAGATTTTCCGTAACCGCCTTGGGACTGCCGGGAAGATTTATAATAAGGGACTGTTTCCTGATGCCAGCCTGTGCCCTGGAGAGCATTGCCTTCGGGGTAACCTGAAGGCTCTTCGCCCTCATTGCCTCGGGTATCCCCGGCACATGTCTATCTATAACTTCAAGGGTTGCTTCAGGAGTAACGTCTCTTTTTGAAAAGCCTGTGCCTCCGGTAGTCAGTATTAAATTCAGTCTTAGCATATCGGACATGTCTATGATAGCTTCCTTAATATCCCGCTTTTCATCAGGGACAATAACATATTTTTCTATACGCCCTCCTATCTGCTTCATTATCTCCTCAATAGCAGGGCCTGAAGCATCT
>DCTF01000138.1:15842-32441 GCA_002329225.1 Ruminococcaceae bacterium UBA1447 | reverse complement strand
AAAGGCGAAGCAAAAAGAAAAAGAGCGTCTCGCCGCTGAAAGGCAAAAAGAGCGCGAGCGGCAAGCGGCTGAAAAAGAAAAACAAGCTAAAAAAGCATCGGCTGCCGCAAAAACAAAAACCGATGCCGGAGCAAAAACAAAAAAAGAAGTCAAAACAACAAGTAAAGTAGAAGCCCTTGACACCCAAGAAATAGCGGATCAAAAAGAAAAACAGCGCGCAGCCCGTGAAAAAGCAAGACAGGCAAAGAAGGAACGTTTTGCTCAGGAACTCGCAGAGCTTGAAGCCCGCCAGAAAGCGGAAAAAGAGCAACTCCTTGCAAGCCAGGCTGAACGCTTAAAGAATTTAAACGACACTTCCGACAGTTCTGATTNNCAGTAGTAAAATCGCTGTAGCGATTACACTTTATTTTCAGAATATATCCTCATTGTCGAACTCATCTTATTCAAGCACTACCTCGGAGGTTAATTCGTGAAAAAACAATTCACACTCAGGTTAATATCATTGCTGCTTACAGCCACCCTTCTGTTTTCAGCCACCGGGCTGATGGCAGTGGTTGCCTCTGCTGAGGAACCTAAGGGCGGTTCAAATAGCGCTTTGCCTTCCGTTACGGCAACTCCTGCTGTTAATGCTGTCCCTACAGTTGCCGCTGAAGGCGGTTCTCTTAACAGAAGCGGGGTAAGTATTAATGCTGAGGGTGAGGCGTTGACGGGTGCTAAGCCTATGGCCCTGACCTGGTTGGGGGTTGATGGTACCACCAACAATATGGGTAAGCCGGGGAATCCCTATGCCGTACCGGATCTTGAGCACTTCTTAGGTATCCACGACATAGTTAATGATTCGAGTTCAGCTGACAAGTACTTTCGCCTTACAGCCGATATTGACCTTGAGTCCTTGACTATTTCAGACTTCAGGGACTATGCCGGCTTTAAAGCCTCCCTCATAACCGTCAACCCGGCACTTGCCGTGAGCGACCCGGACAAGGTTTTCTTCAACCTTGACGGTAAGCACAACGGCGTAAATAATAAAATCAAAAATCTTGATGTAATTCAAACCAACAAAACCTCATGCGGAATTTTCGGCTATATCGGTCCTAACTCCGTTTTACAAAATATCACATTTGAAAACTGCACCTTGACCGCTAACTATCAGCTGGCCAGAGTTAATGCCGTTGTCGCCGTTCAAAACGCCGGCATAATCAGGGGCTGTCAGTTTAACGGCATGACCCTCACCATGGCTACCGGCGGTGACTCCTGGCAAGATAATAATGACTCTTTCTCTTTTGCCGGTCACCATGTCTATTTGGGTAACAGCGCCGTTGTGGGCGACAATCGCGGAACAATTGAAAATTGCTCCCTGAACAACATTAATATCTCCGTTACAAAGCGTTGGTATGTGGGTGCCGTTGCGGGGCAAAATTCCGGGACTATCGGCGGCACACAAACGGTTACGGTGAATAACGTTAATATCACAGCTGCTACCGGCTCGGTTTCCATGTATTTTGGCGGAATAACCGGTAAAAACCATGCTTCAGGTTCTATATCTAATTCAACCGTTACACTTTCCGGAACCGGCCCCAAATTTACACGTGGTTCTTTAGTGGGCGGTATTGCCGGTATGAGTGCCGGCGTTATCAATAATTGTGCCATTGTGGGTACAGTGACGAATATAGGTAATATCAGTGACATAAACTGTGATTTCATTGGCGGCAATGCCATCGCTGACGCTAACGCCGTTTTCGGCGGTATAGTCGGGCGAAATACCGGTACCGTATCTTATTCTACCGTAAGCAATGTCGGTATGCTTTTTACAGCGACCCTTAACGCCGTTTATGGCGGCATAGCCGGGCAAAATACCGGTCGGGTTCAAAACTCTTGGGCCTCCGGTAAGCAAGACCACAACAATGTGTCCGGCACAAGAATCGGCTACTCGGTCGGCGGTATAGTCGGGTTCGCTGAAGAGGGGACCCTTGTGGAAGGCTCTTATGCTCTTGTAGCTCTTTCCGACAAAGCAACTGCTGCCGGTGCCGTTATAGGAGGAAGCAGGGCAAAGCTGAGCATGCTCAGTTCGACTAACCCCAACCGTTGGTCCTCTGCGGTCAGCTCACTGCCTACCCATTGTGCCCTAAACGGCTCGGATGACTACGATATAAGTAAAGGTGTCAAGGCGCTTAACATTAAACCTTCCCTTGTCACAACGGTATCAAAGACCCTGTTTACCCATTCCTGGGGTACGGGCGGTCCCGCCATGGGTCTTCCCACTGCATTCAGTTCCCCGGGTACTCACTTAAGCCTTGATGCTACGGGCGATAATGTGGTTTTAACGGCCGGTGCCGGCTCCGGTGTAAGTCAAATCATATTTTATTATGTTACTTTTGCTCTGCCTCAAACCGGACCTTCAAGGGTGGGGGCCGATGCTGTTTCCCGCTCCTTTAATCAGCGGCTGTTTATCCATGCAGCCATTACCACGGGGGCGGGTGCCGATCCCGTAGTCAGCCGGATTAATCCCATAGGCATAAACAGCCAACCCTCCCTTGCCATTTTGTATAGTGTTCCTTATGCCGACTTCCGTTTGGATTTTGACATGACACAACCTCTCACTTGGATAGAGACAAACTTTACCGGCACCCTTGACGGTAACGGCAGAACCCTCTCCGTGAACAGAAATCTTTTCAAAGGTGTTTATGGCTCTCGGGGTGATACCCCGCCTGAAAACGGCGGTCCCGATATTGAGGCAAACCTTGCAAAAGGTTATATTTACAGCCTGAACATCGTAGTAACCGGTGAAATAACCACCGGCGTTTTAGGCTCCGTTTATGGCGGCACGGTTAAAACAGTCAAACTCACCGGTGATGCCTCGGCATATCTGCGTATTTACGGCGGACTTTCTTCCAATACCGGCGGTCTTATAAATACACTGCGGGGTAATGCTTATGTTTACGGTTGCTTTACCAACCTGCCGGTTAATATAACTACAGCGGATGCCAATAATATAGGCGGTCTTATTGGTCACCTTAATGCTGAAAAAGCTCGAATTGAAAACTGCGGCTCAAATGCCGATATTTCCTCCGATGCTACTCTGCCCAACGTGGGCAGTCTGATCGGCGGTATTTCTGCAAACGAAGGTAAACTGCTCAATTGCTTTGCCGCAGGCAAGGTTCAGCGTGGCGGTCATATAGCCATTGGTAACAAATTAGCTAATCACTTGGTGGAAAACTTATATTGGAGCCTTAAAGATACAAATCCTGCAAATCAGGCAACGGTTCTCCCCGTTAACAATATCAGTGAATCAGACTCTGTAATAGAGTGGAAATTTGATGAAGGCGATTTCGGTTTTGTCCCCACTGACGGCGGTGTTAACAGTATTCATCTAACCGTTCCGCCCTCCGTCACTATGTTCGAAAACCCCGTCGTAGGTGATTTTACCGATTCGGTAGACCCCAATAAGGTGACGGTCATGAGCCGGAGCATTGAAAATAATACTACTTTGCTTTTCAGCATAAAAATGACTACCGGTGCCACCCTTCCTATTGAAACCGGGTTTGAGGCGGTTCATACCTCTACCGGCCTTCGCGCTCGTATTACTATCAACAACGGTATAAGTGTTGACGGTAACGGTTACTTCATGGTTTACACCCCGGCGGAGCTTCAATACCTCAGTGATGAACAGTCAAGACTGCTTACCAACGGAGCAAACTTTAAAATCAGACTTTATGCCGACATAGATATGAACGGCTACAATAACTACAAACCCATCGGAAATGCCACTTATAAATTTGGCGGCATATTTGACGGCAACGGTAAAACTGTAAGTAACCTCAGTGTGGAGTCGGTAGACCAAGGTGTGGGTCTTTTCGGCTTTGTAGCAGGGGCAAAAATAGGGGATTTCACTCTTAAAGATTGCTCCTTCAATGTAACCGGTGCATTGGGCGGCGCCGGCTGTATTGCCGGTGTTGCCCATGCGGGTGCCGGTACCGTTGATACAATAATAGGTAAGGTTACCGCCGGCGGTATGGGGATAAAGATAGTTGATTGTCAGGTTGTCGGAACCACAAGACTGGGCGGCGTTGTCGGCAATTCGGTCGCTACTACCGGCCGTACCCTCAGTTTGAGTGATATTGAGATTGACAATCTCTCCGTATCCGCTTCAGGCAACACTGCAGCAGCAGGCGGTGTGTTGGGCAATGCCGCCCTTAATACCGGGATAAACATTTCCAATGTAACTATTAATAATATTTCTCTTGAAGGAAAAAACCAAATAGGCGGTGTTGTAGGTTCCTGTGCCAATTCTACTTCAATTACACAACCAACTTTAAGCATAACAAATGCCCATGTTACAGGCATATCCGTTCAAGGTGAACAAAGCTTGGGCGGGGTTTTGGGCTTCCACAACGGCATTTATAAGGCAGTTGGAATTACGAATGTATCGGTCAAAAAAGGTGAGGGCGCAGGCTCTATCAGCGGCACCGGCTATGTGGGCGGAATTGTAGGTCAAGGCCGTCTGATCAATGTAAAGGGTGCCGAGGTTAACGGTTTGCATATTTTTAACAGCGGCACTACTGCTACCGGTAACGGTGCCACCGGCGGTATTGCCGGCATGATAAAAGGTACCGTAGGTGATACGGGTACTCAAGGCTGCCTTGTTACCGACACTTTAGTGGAAGGCATGGTGGCCGGCGGTATTATCGGCAAGGGTGACAACGGCAGTGTAACGTACGGAACCAATAACCTGACTGTTAAAAACTGTACCGTTGCAGGCAACACCGTAATAAAGGTGCCGGACCTTGACCTTTCATACACCAGCATAGCAAACTTTGACGGTATTGCTGCAGGTATTGTCGGTGACTATTCCACCGCTCATCAGCTTATTATTGAAGATTGTATTGTCAAAAGCGGCATTTTAGTGGAAAACGGCAAAAGAACCGGCGGTATCATCGGTTGGATAGCTTCGTCTAATATTGCAGCAAAAACAACAATAACCAATTGCCAGAGTTTTGCCGAAATTACCTCTTTCCGTCCCGCTGTAAATGCGGGCGGTATTGCCGGTGTTGTTAACAACAGAGCCGAGAACTTCCAGCTTTCAAATTCCGTAGCAGGGGGAAGCATTACCCTTACCGGATCTTCTGCCGAAGGTGTGGCGGGCCTTGTCGGCAATCACACCAATTCCCCCACACTGCTTGTCACTTCTTATACGCAACCCTACGCAACTAACTGTTATATTACTACCGTTATTACTACAACCCTTATTACTCCGAATAAAGGTAAAATCCTCGGTACTCAAGCGGCATCTATGTTTGTTGCTTTTTCGGACACTACTATAGACACTGCCTTTTCCGGTATAGTGTTTTCTTCCTATCCGCAAGATATAATAGCTTATGGGAACGCCGGCTCCCACCTTACGTATCCTTATTTGCAGGCAACTAATATGACCTATCTTGATATTAACAAACCCGACTCCGTTAACAACCCTGACCATTATCAGCACGGAAGCGATCAGGCTTTTCAAATTAACGGTAACATCCAGGTTCAGATTAATGTCGATAATCTTCCTCCTTCCGCATATGACGTAAGTCCTGCCGGCTGGGTTTCTTTCAATGACTCCGCCCTTATCGTGGACTACTTCGACCGTGCAAATCAATTGGTTTATTTGACCGCCTGGCGGAATTTTACCACCGGTATCAAGGCGGAGTATGTTAACGGCAGTGTACTTCTTTACGGAGGACTTATTCCCGTTGCTCTCAGTTTTGAGGCCTTTATTCCGATTCAAATAAGCGGTGTTGACTACGATTGGGGCGGTGAAGGTACCTCCGATGATCCTTTCCTGATAAGGACAAAGGATGACCTTGTTGCCATGAAAGAGAATATTCTTACGGACTACTCAAACAATGAATACTTCGGCGGATTTTATCTCCTTGCAAATGATCTTGTCTTCACCCCGGAAGACTTCCGTTTTGACGGTGCCTACTACAATGGCAGCAAGGGCTTTGACCCCATGATAGGCACATCTTCCGCTGCTACTCCTTTACCGTTCTGCGGCGGCTTTGACGGCGGAGGGCATACTATTTCCGGTCTGAAGCAGGTTATAATTGCCGGCTCAGGAGCCGATGCCGGTCTGTTCGCCCAAACAGCGACTCACTATGATACCGTTCGGGAAGAATACCATTTTCCTAGTATACATGACCTTACAATTTCCGACTTTGTTATAGTAGGGGATACTCAGGTAACGGATTATGCCGGTTTTGTTGTCGGCAGAGCGGGCGCAAATACCGATTTCTTTAATATTAATGTGGAAAACTCATCTCTTGAAAGAACCCTGCTTTATTCCGGCGGCATTGTCGGGCAAGCCGCTAACTCCAATCTGCAAAACTGCCGTGTTTCCGGCTGCCTGATTAAAACCAATCAGGAATCCGGCTATGCGGGCGGTATTGCCGGCACATTCAGCGGCACCATAGGCGACCCCGCCTATATGGGTTCCGGTTACGATGTAACCGTTGACTCTTGTGAGATTGTCGGCGGTGCCCGTGCCGGCGGTATTTTAGGTTATAACCTTAATAAGGGCGTAATGATTACCTCTTCCCTTGTAACCGGTACTACCGAAGTAGATGCCTCCGGAGAAGAAAGTGCCGGTGCGGGCGGTATTGCCGGAGCTTTTGAGGGCACCGGCGGTAATTCCATTATTCAAAAATCTGTGGTCGATGAAGCGGTCACCGTTACTTCGAAGAACATTTCCGGCGGTATTGTGGGCAGAAGCGGTCTTGACGGCACCGCCTTCCTCACAATTGAAAAATGCCGAAGTTTTGCCGATGTTTCGGCTACCAATGTCTACAGTGGGGTTCTTAACAGTTCCGCCTCGGCTTTCATCGGTCATATTTTAAACGGAAGACGTGTAAAACTTCACGACAGTATTGTCGGCGGTTCGGCACAGGCAAACAAATATACCGGAGGAATAATAGCCTTTATTGAGGGCAATACTCACCAGCTCAATTCAGGCACTACAGACTCCTTAATTAAAAACATCGTGGTGGCTGCCGACGTTACCGCAGGACCTCAGGCTAAAAAGGGCTTGCTTCTTGGCGGTGCTGACCCTGTCCTTTTACCGGCAAATGTAATCTACACCCACCTGCCCTTTATTAATGTCAAGTTTTCAAGCTATCAGTTTGGTGAAGGTTATACCGGAGTCGGTGCAATCAACACCATCCAGTCCCCGAATCTTTTTGCAAGCGTCTATGATCTCAATCTCCCCGAAGAAGACTGGACGGCGGATTACCGCGGCCTGCGCAATGCCCTTGAGTTTTCCGATAATATGATTGTTGTACTTGGCGAGTATCCCGAAGTATTTAATGCCGCCGGTAGCAACAACAAGATTCAAACTCCTAAAATCATCGGTGATTACGGCATTAGAGACGGCGGAGAGTTCGACTTGTTCGAAGATAAGCAGGGGGTCGAGTTTAAGCTTAAGGCCGTCTACTCTGAGACTCCGGGCTTGGTTACCTATGATGTACCCAGCAGAACCCTGATAAAAACAGCGGAAGACGCTTCCGACAACCTTATTTTTGAGTATGAAAACGGATTAAAAGTTGCCCTGAATCTTTTAGCTTATGCCGAACTCTTGGGTAACGGTTCCGAAGATTATCCCTACCACATAAGCACGATTAATCACCTTATGCTTGTAAGGCTTCTGCCTTCACGTTACTTTTATCAAAGTGCTGACCTTGAATTTCAACCCGAAGACTTTGAACCCGGCGGTGCGTTTTATAATGAAGGCGCCCTTTGGGAACCCATAAAAGGCCTTGCCTCCAATGTCTACTTTACCGGCAACTATGATGGCAACGGCTTCAGCATCAGCGGAGTTAAGACTAACAGACCTGCTGCTGAATTTGTCGGCTTTTTCGCAAAAATTCAGGGTGGCGGCAGAGTTTATGACCTGACACTGAACAACACCGAATTCACCGGCGGCAAATATGTCGGCACCCTTGCCGGCTATATATCGGGTAACGGTTCTGAAGCGGTAGTTGAGAATATAGAAGTTAATTCAGGTAAAGTTACCTCTACATATGCAGCATCATTCAATAACCATTCCTATGCCGGCGGTCTGGTGGGCTTTGAGCGCTCCTCCGTAGATAATCCCGCTGTTGCGGGCCTCCTTAACTGCACGGTGAAGAATACTTCAGTTTCCGCATTGGGAACCAACCTTTACTCCACTGCGGCAGGTATAGCCGCCGCAGCACAAAAAATTCATAACTGTAATGCGGGCGGGGTTGATGTTTCCTCCGGACTATATGCAGCAGGCATAGTCGCCACGGCAAGCATTGCCGGAGCCACTGCCACTTCTCCGGTAGAGGTAAAAAACTCCTCCCTGATTGACGGACACGGTGCAACCGTAGTTAAAACCACTGCCAATACCACAACTGCTGTTGTAGGCGGAATCTTTGCAATGGTTGACAAGCCCGTTCAACTTATATTGGAAAACAATGATTTAGGCAACGATGTAGCTCTTAATGCTACCAGGGGTTGTGCAGGCGGCGTGCTGGGAAAGATCGCTCTCAGAAATGACTTGGCCTGGCAGACTAACGATCTCAGTGTACTTATCAAGGCTTGTGAATCATACGCCTATATTAACTCCAAACTTGAGGGCGGTGCCATTGTGGGCGCCATTAAGGGTTTCTATGTTGACCTTAGAGAAGTTCGTATTGAGGGCTGTGTGGCTGCCGGCGGGGTTTCTTCCCTCAACACGGCTGAGGGTACGGATATCGGCGGCATAATAGGTTGTGTAGCCGGGAGCGACGGCTTTACTGCCCCCGATTCAACCCTTATAATTGACTGTATCTCCAGTGCAAGTGTTGAGACAAAGAGCGCCAACAAGGGAAAAATAATCGGTAATGCCGCTTCTCTTACATCTGTCCCGGAGGGAAGCTATTCTGCAATTTTCGAAAATATTCATATCAGCTCTTATCCTCAAAATATAAACTTAATCGGCAATTCGACGATGAATGCATACCTTAAGAACTCCGGTGGGGTTAAAGACCTTTTCTGGTGCAACGGTTTCGGTGCTTTTACGGTGGATATTGTGGCTGACGGTACTCCCATGGGTGAATACAGGGAGATTGCCATAGCGCCGTACTTTAAAGACAATCCGATTCCCACTGTTTTTAATGCGCGTATTTTGGTAGATAACGGCACCGGTACCCCTGATGACCTTACTCAGGGGCCGGTTTCAATTGACCCTTATCACCAGATTTCTTTCCACAGCTTTTACTCCACTACCTCCGCTTATGTGGATCAGCATCCTACAATTTCTCATCGTTTTACCATTGATCCGCTTAGTTCCACAAGCAGCGGTTATATTGTGTCCGACTTGGATTACGGCCTTGAAATAGGTATACCTCAAATCAGCTTTGAAATTACCGGCAAAGGCACGGTTGATGACCCGTTTAAAATCTATGATGTAGAGCAGCTTACTCTGATGTATTACTTGCCCGAAATGTGCTATCTGCAGATGAACGACCTTCACATTCAGCAGTCAGACTACAGCGCCAAGAATCCCGCTATAGAAGATGATGAAGACGGCATACTCTACTACAGAGATACCGCCTTTGAAGGTAAAGGTTTCAGACCCATCGCCTATGATACCGATCCTTCCACCGCAGGTCACCAAGGCGCTAAGTTCAGCGGAACCTTTGACGGTCAGGGGTACCGCATAACAGGGGTGAAAGCCACTCTTCACTCCATGGACTATATCGGATTCTTCGGCTATGCAGCCGCCGGCGCTCAGTTCAGGGACATTCATATTGAACTTGTAGAACACACTAATATCAGAGATGGAGGCATAAACGGCAGAAAATATGTCGGCGGCCTTATCGCTTATTGTGAATCGGGCGTTGTTATTGACAACTGTTCCGTTGTCGGTTCATCTGTGGCCGGTCAGCACTATGTTGGCGGTCTTGTAGGTGCCCTGCAATCTTCAATTAACGGTTCCTTTACTACTTGCGAAGTTGTAGCCTACGGTATTGTCGACAGTTCTTACGCCGGTGAGGCCGGAGGTATAGCCGGCAGGCTGAATAACTCTGCCGGGGATCTCAGTTTAACAAAATGCTTTGCAACCGGCAGCATTTATTCCGGTTTTGCGGGAGCCGGCGGTCTTGTAGGTGCCATAATGGGCGGCAAAAATCTTAATGTTGAAAATGCTTTCTTTACCGGAGACATCAGAACGGGACTCGTCAACCAATATATGCCCTCCGGTGCCCAAGCGATTCTTATCGGTCATACAACGGCGGCTACAGGTACCAGGGTCTATGCCTCTAAGATTTATGTTGCGGGCACGAATACTTCTTTCCGTTCTACTATGTTCCCGGTGGCATACAGTGCCTCTGTCGGAACGGTAACTTCGGCTTATTATGACAGCAGCATTTTGGGCCTGAGCACAGCCCAAGGCACTGCGGCCACAACTGAAACCCTTACAAACGGTACTCTGCCCACGGGATTTGCTGAAGGCGAATGGACTGTTCAGTCGGGTAGTTACCCAAGCCTTAAAATGACCATGAGCGGCTCTGCTGCTCCGGATACTTACGCCGGCAACCACAGTGCTTTGGCGGCTCTGCCCCTGTTTGTTAACGAAAAAGATACTACTCCTGCAAACGGTTTAAAATATTCACCTTACCTGCCCTCTGCTTTGAACGGCGGCGCATTAACTTTGCGTTCCTCCAAGTTCGATACCACCGATTTATCGCCCTATCCTGCGGGTTATGACCCCGACCTTTATGGCAATGATAAGACCGGAGTAAATGACCGGGCGGTAGACCTCTTGTTCCGTAATGATGGCGATAATGTAGTCCTTTACCGCAATATTTTCGGCAGGAAAACTTATCCGGAATATTCCAATCAGGTTGGTACGACCTCCTTTAAAGACGGAAAACTTGTTTGCGGTCACCGTGCTCCTGCTGTTACCATTAGTATTAATATTAGCGGTCTGAACTATGTGCGTAACGTAAGAATCCCGTTGGAATATGAGAATTACCATTATTATATAGCCACGGAGCGTCAGCTAAGGGCTATGACAAATGAAAATAACGCCGAAGCTCCAAACACCAAGTTCTGTGAATTTTATTCAGGTATTAACACTGACCCAATCAAGTCTGCTGCGCGCTACCAGCTTATTGCTGATATAAACCTGCGCAATGTTGCCTTCGAGCCGATAATGTCCGAGAGCTTGTCCTTGTCCGATAACGGCTTCTATGGCAAGTTTAACGGTAACGAATTTACTATTAGTAATGTAAATGTTCAAAAGGATATTAACCTTGATGACAATATAGGGCTGTTCAGAGTTCTCACCGGTGAGACAGGCGGTTCCGCCGGAATATATAACCTTAATTTAGAAAATGTCAATGCTCGGGGCCGCAAAAATGTGGGTGCCTTAGTCGGTTATGCCAACGGATATTCCGCCATTGAAAACTGCCGCGTGACGGGTGGTGGAGCTGTTGAGGGCTCAAGATCCGTAGGAGGTCTTGTGGGTGCATCCTCCGGTTCTATTATCAACTCCAGCACGGTGAATACCGTGACCGGTAAGGATGTTGTGGGTGGTCTTGTTGGCCTGCTCGGCGAAGAACTTCAAGCTACCGTGGCGGACTGCTACTCAACAGGTGCAGTTCTGGCTGAAATCACCGACAACTACGAAATTAACAACTTCGGTGCCGGGGGCCTTGCAGGTGTAATCCAATCTGCCAAGGTGAGGGCCTCCTTTGCCTCCGGAAGTGTAAAAGTTACTTCTGTTGACAACTTCGGTTACTCAACAACCGCCAGAGTTATCGGTATAGGAGGCTTTGCCGGGGTTTATATGGCCGGTGAATTTTTAGAGGCCTGCTTTGCAAGCGGTGTGGTGGAAGCTGAAAATATAGGTGAAATGAAGAACAGCGGCGGCCGCACCATCTATTTCGGCGCCGGCGGTTTTGTGGGCGTAAACCTCGACGATATTAACTCTTGCTATGCATCTTCCTCTGTAGATGCCAAGTTTACAGGTGACGTACAGGGTAGTGCTTCCGGCAACGTAGCGGCCGGTGTGGGCGGTATTACCGGAGTTTCCATAGGAGCCCTGCAAGACTGCTATTCGTCCGGTAGTGTTAAACGCACTACTTTACCAGGTCTCACTGAACTTCCCAACACTTACTTTGCCTCCGCCTTCGGTGGAGCGATAGGTACCACTCTGGGTGCGACAGTAGGTTTTTCCAACCTTTACTTTGACTACTGGACTAACGGCTACGGAGCAGACTTCCTTCCTATAGGTGATTTGACTGTTATGCCCACCGGTAGTGTGAAGGCTCTGAAAACAACCGAATTTTGGAGTACGGATACGAGTGTTATCGCACTCTCAAACGAGTTCTGGAGTATAAACAGCGGCGCATATCCTTGCCTTAAATTGCTTGCAGGTAACACGAATCCGAGAATCCTTTATCCTACAATAGTAAGTGTTGTGGCGGTAACCCCCAATGAACGCGATACTTCCGCTTTTGCCGGCAACGGTATTACTATGCCTCTGACCATGCCCCCTGAAATAGTGGTTGATGCTGTTGAATATGACCTTACTTGGGAAGCCAGTGAAGACAGCGAAGTTGAATTTATGGTATCGCTTGCTGCCGATGGAATAAGCAGTGTGTTCGTACCCGTGCGTACCCTTAATACTTACCAAAATCTAAGCCTTAATGTTTGGGTTACCGATAATGCCCAGTACGCTACCCGCCGATTCGACCGGCTTTGTGCTGAAATGCTGGGTACCGAGGCAAAACCATACTTGATAGCAACAAAGGAAGATTTGCGGCACATAGGTCTGACCGCTCAAGGTTATGCAGATGCGGCCGATTACGGATTTGCAAACTTCTACGACACTTGGTATTCCCCTGTCACGATTGATGAGAGCGGAGCCTGCCATAACTATGAAGACAAGGTTTACTTTAAGCTCCTCAGTGATATAGATATGACCAGAGATGTTATTTATACCTTTGATCCTGTCACAAAAGAACTTCTTGATGTGGAGGTTAAGGCCCCCAATTGGGACAGCGATACCTCCAATGACAATCACTATATAGGCGATATTACCTCGGAAACTTATCCCGGATCTATAACGTTTAAAGGCATTGACTTTGCCGGTAACGATTTCAGAATTAACAACTTCACCTCAACCAAAGAGTTCCTCTACGGTGTCAGCAACCTTTCAGAAATAAAGGATGTAGTCTTTGTTAACCTTAACATTGATTCCCGCGGCACAGCGAATGAAAACACGGGCACTGCACTTGCGCGTAACAATGCCGGTGTTGTAGACGGCTGCATGATTTTAAGCGGCTCTGTGGCCGGCGGTAACAATGTGGCGAGTGTAATTGCATTTAACTCAGGCACTGTCAAGAATACTTCGGTTAAAGTGAATGTAACCGGCAACACCTTAGTGGGCGGTATAGTGGCTGTCAACAATGAAGGCGCTTCCGTTGAAACAAGTGCCTATGGCGGCGGTACTGTTTCAACCGCAGCGGCTTCTCAGACAAATGCTTTTGCCGGTGCCCTTACCGGTTCCAACAGCGGTCATATAATAGATTGTTTCACCATGGGTAATGTAACCTCATCTAACGGCGCAAATGCCTTAGGCGGTATCACCGGCACTAATGTCGGCACCGGTTTAATAGAGAATGCCTTCTCCAGAACGAGTGTGAGCGGTTATGACAACATAGGCGGTTTTGCCGGCCTTAATGCGGGTACGATTAAAAATGCTTTCAGTGCAGGTCAGGTTACTGTAGACGCAAACGCAGTTCAAACAGGGGTGTTCTGCGGCACTAATACAGGCACCGTTACAGATGCCTTTGCTGACAAATCCATCTCCGGCTCTTCTACTTATGCAAGACTTGAGGATACCACTCCTACCGGCTGTATTATGAGCATGACGTATTTCAGCGCCCCGGCACAAGCGGTTTATGTAAAATCACTGTCAGAGACGGCTTATCCCCAGCTTAAAGCAATAACCGAACTCGACAGCGGCTATGGTGAAGATGAGTATATTCCGCAAAAATTCCAACTCCTCATCGGTTGCTCCGCAATTGCGTCAGCAACGATAGATACTAAATACTCCCAGTATGTTGACACACTCGCACTCAGCACTGCAAACCCGGTGAGTGCCATTACGGCTCCGAGGGATTACCTCACCGCCGTTAGCTGGACCNNTTATTACAACGGCGGGTACAACCGGTGCCACTCCCGGCACGGCAACACTTACCGCAAGAATTACCGTCAACGCCAGCAACGGAAATGTGCTCAACCTGGCACTGCCCATTGAAGTTAGAACGGGTGCCCAGAACCCCAACTTCACAGGCGGAGACGGCAGTGTGAGCAATCCTTACCAAATTAATTCGGTTGCGAGTTTTAACTCTTTGGCTTACTACGGTCCTAACGGTGAAATCAGTTATAAACTTACCGCTGACATTAACTATGAAGGCTCCGGACCGGCAGTGCCTATAACTAACTTCGACGGTAAACTTGACGGCGACGGCCATGTGATTTATGACTTGACGGTAAACAACAACTCGGGTCTCTTCGGCCACTTGAATACGGGTTCCGAGGTTAAGAACTTGGGGCTTGTGGGTGCTGAGGTAACCGCTCCCTCTACTGAAGGCTACATCGGCCTCTTAGCGGGACGGGCGTATAATGCTGATATTGTAAACTGCTATGTAATCGGTGAAATTGAAGCCGAAGCGACATCAATGGGCGGTCTTGTGGGCCTTGCTTCCAACGGCACTCTGATTGACAGTTGTCTGACTTCCGGCAGGTTTGTGAACACCTCTCAAAATGCGGACGCTCTCACCGGCGGTATAGCAGGCAGTGCTGATACTCAGGTTACTGTAAGCAACAGCCTTTCCACCGCCTATGTTGTGGGCGACGGCATAGTGGGCGGTATTGTCGGCGAGGTTAAAGGTGAGTCGGCGGTTAACAATTCCGTATTTGCCGGTACGGTTCTCGATTCCGCCCTTGAAAGCGGTGCCCTTGTGCCGGCAATACAGACAATCGGCAACATCGCCGGCACTGTATCAGGTGATTCGAATATCACGGGCTGTGCTTATGACAGACAGCTTACCTTTATTGCCGACTCCAACGCTATAGCTAAGAATACGGATGAACTCCTTACAGGTTCCGTATATACCTTACCTGCCGGCCTTTCCGGCGGCAGCGGTAAGTTTGCTGCGGGCCTTGCATTTGCCGCATCACCGGTCCGCTTCTACTTGGGTGACTCGGCAGGCTCCGTAACAAGCTTTTCCAAGATTACCTTCCCGGGCACCATAAGCGTGGATTCAGTTACGGCAACTGAAAAACCTCAGAACTTGGAGTATCATCTGAATATCCAACCGGGCAATCCAATTCAAATTGATTTGATGCAAAACCTTGACTTGGCGGATGTTTATGCCGGACTGGAGTTTGAACTTGATACAACTGCCGGTACGGTCTTCAGCAGTATGAACAACAGCGTTGTCCGCTATGCAAGGCCCTGCCTTAATCGTATTGTCGAAGTTGATTACACTCTCACCAACAGTTCCGGCGACTCCGCAATGGATAGTGAAATTGTTTCGATCCTGCTCAAAAATAAACATAGCTTTGCCGGAGAACCTGTTACCTACGTCAGCGGGGTATTCACCGCAGCAGCTTCAACCGTTTCAACCTTGGAAGACTTGGTAGTTTCATCCGGAGGCTTCTTTGCGGCGGGCATGCTGCCGGCGGGATATAACTATACAATAACTGCTCAAGACCAAAACGGCGACTATCTTTTAGGCAGTGCCGGCAACGGAGTTGGATTGAGAAACTTTGGTGANNAATACGGTTGCTATATACCGCTCAATGACGACACCACTGCTGTTACAATTCACTTTTTCATTGTAACGAATGAACCTTGGGGTGTCTATCGCTTCTGGACCAGCTTGGTTTAAATAACATATACTGAAAAAGGAGGTGGCGACTGTGAGTAATGACAAAAAGAATATACTGAAGAGTGCAGCCCTTATGGTTGCCACCGCTATGGTTCTGGTGGTAGTAACGGTGGCCTGGTTTATGTTGGGCGGCAAGGCGGGAGCCGATGAAATTAAATCTGATGTTGTTGCCGAAGAAATAACCTACACCATATATGAAGCAATTGACACCAACAAGAATGGTATACTTGATACCGATGAAGCACAGAACTGGAATGTTGTTACCGAAGACACTCTCCAACTCGTTGCCGCTGTGCCTAACCAGTACCGCTTTTATAAGGTAGTAGTCCATTCCGGAGGAAAAAATTCTTTAGCCTTTAAACTAAACGGCATTTCTGCAACACCTTTAGATGCGAGTGCCGGAGCAAGTGATATTTTTGAACGTATCCATGTGCGCTTCCTGGTTAAAGATGACGGTGGAGATCCCGGATTCCCCACGACAGGGGTTGATCCGATAAACACAAACTTGTTAACCTTGTTGGGTGACCCGGCTCCAACGAATTATACGGTTTATACAATAGATTTAAGCGGGTATCAGAACCGGATATTTGAGATTTATTATGATGTAGGTCTTTCTTCCGATACTCCTGCGGGGGATGTTGCTTTAGGTTCCCTT
>DCTF01000138.1:3892-15827 GCA_002329225.1 Ruminococcaceae bacterium UBA1447 | reverse complement strand
CCCGACTGGTGACAATCCTTACAGTTTTAATCTTTACCATTAGCGTGGTTGTTTTTATTACGGTTATTGCTAATTGGGGCAGCGGGGTTCCTCGTGTTTTAGGTTACTCTTTTCTAATTGTTCGAACGCAGAGTATGGTCCCGACTTATGAAGTAGGCAGTATTTTAATTGTCAAACAGGCAGAGGCCGATACCCTTGTACCCGGTGATGTTATAAGCTTCTATTCTGAAGACCCCGTGATTGCCGGCACGCCCAATACTCACCGAATAGTATCAGTAGGCAAAAATGACCAGGGGAAACGATATTTCATAACAAAAGGCGATAACAACCCTGTGGTGGATAGTTACAAGGTCTATGAAGATAAATTAATAGGTAAAGTCAGCAGTAGTATTAGCTCGGCGGGTACCCTAATCAACAAGCTAAAAAACAGATATGTAATTTTCTTTCTTTTAATTGTTCCTTTTGCCTTCCTTACCTTTCGTGAAATAGATCATATTAAAAAGCTTCTTGGCGAAAAAGATGAAGAGGAACAAATACCGGTTGACGACTCCGAAAAAACGGAGCAGGATGATTGAGATAAATATTATATTAAACAGGGAAAACCGTAAAAGGTAGTTATTCAGAGGTTTTTTAATGAAGACGAGAACAACTCTCATAATAATCGCACTATTGCTGGCTGTCGTTGCTGTGGCAATTGCCGGTACTGTGGCTTGGATGAATAAACAGGGGGAAGACAGGTCGCAAGAGATTAGTATCGGTATTTTTGATATCAGTCTGCAAAAGCCCTTTGAAATACGCTCCGGCTATGTTTCCGAAGGAGGAGATAATTACGTAGGGCCCGGTGAGAATATTATGTATTTTGAAGACCCCGCCGATGTTTGGGCTGCGGATGCTCTGAGAGTAGTCAACAAGTCCAACATACCCGTTAGCTTGAGGGTCAAAATTGAATATTCACGTTGGAACGGCGTCAGTATGGAAAACAATATTGTTTATTCAGGTGTTTCTCCCGCTGATGACGATTTTACCGTTGCTTTTGGTGTTCCGGCTGACTGGACTTATGATAGCGGCTATTGGTACTATAAGNNGATTTGAATACAAATCCCGACGGCGAAACCTATACCCTTATAAACTCCCTTAGTTATAACGAGAATATTCTACCCGGAAGCGACTATGAAGAAAAAACGGTCAAGGTTAAACTTTTAGTCGAAGCAAAACAGGCGGAATATGCCACTTGGGCACAGGTATCGCCGTGAGTGAAGGGAAAAACAATTCCCGCAGCGGCGAAAAAATTAAAAGCGGAATTTATAACACTTTATTGGCATTGTTTACCGTACTGACCCTTTCACTTCTCGGCTTTATTTTAATTCTCCGCTTCACCGATTCTACGGTACTGTCCGTGCAAAGCGGCAGTATGAGTCCCGTTTTTAATGAAGGGGATGCAATTGTAATAAGACGGACGGCGACCGACAAACTCAAATCAGGGGATATTGTAACCGTTCAAACCCCGGACAAAAGCCGAAGTTTTACCCATAGGATAATCCGGGTGGATTTTGAGGAAGGTCTTGTTTATACGGGAGGCGACGCCTTAAAAAGCGAAGACCCCATGCCGGCGGATATAAGTCTAGTAATCGGAAAATACTGGTTTAAAATACCTTTTCTCGGCAGTTTTTCTCAAAAAATGAATATCAGGTTTATCCTTATTCTTTTGGCGATAATATGGCTTGTTTTAACGGCTGCAAGATTTGTTCTGACCGCGATTAAAAAAAGAAAAGCAGGTGAAAAAGATGCGAAAAACTAAAGTCAAAAAAATATTTACAGGCGCTATGAGCCTGCTGTTCGCTCTTTGCCTGACTTATTTTGCCGTTTTACCGCCCACCTCCGCATGGTTTTATGTCCGCCTTATTGAAGATGAAAAATCTTTCATTTTGCTTCATGAGCAAACTCACATTAGGAGATATGACCATGTTGTAAAAATTACCAGTTTTTTAATATTATGTTTACATTGGTTTAATCCCTTTNNCCGCTACCAAGCTTGAGGATCCGGATGAAGCAATTGCCTTTGACAGGGCTCTTTACATTGAAGAGATTTCAGCAACCAATGACGGCAGTCTGCCTGCACGGGTGTACCTCACCGTAACAAGAACCGGCGGAATTCCGGCGGAATTCCATTACTTCTTCTTTGACGAATCGGCCTATGATGCCGCCGCACAGGCTGTGAGGCCCGGTAAACCTACAAGCGTTATGGATATTATCAGAACCCGCAAAAACCAATACACCGGTCAGGACGCCAACATAATCACCGACGGTAATGCTGCCGCTACTTATACCGCACTAAACAGCTATAACCTGGGCGACGGTGTTTCCGGTATCGGTGATGAAGGCAACTATGTGATTGTGCCTCCCAACTCTACCCGCAAAATANNAGTTCTGGGCTGATTACAATGTTACCGGCGCTACGTTGGAAACTACCACTATCGATGAGCATTATACCTATGACAACATTGTTTTGACACTTAAAGCCGGTCAGGATACGCCGGGATGGTTTGACAGAACACCTTAAGCGCGAAAGGGGCTGAACAGATGAAAAAATTAAAATTGCGTAGGCCGCCTGCAGCGGTTCTGATAGCCCTTGCCGCCGTGTTGGTGATTGCGAGTATAACCTTGGCATGGCTGACAGTGGGCGATGCCATTACAAACAGACAGTTCGGTCTTTCAAACTTTGATGCCTATGCTGAGCTTAGTTTCGAAGGTGCGGTTAATCCTATAAGCCACTACCAAAATCCCGATAAGAGCCTGAATGTAAATGTAACAAACGCTGCGGCGGAAAACTATATAGGTAAGTTGCGGGTGACTGCCAATTATAAAGGAAAGGGTTCCGCCTATCTGCGCGTTAAGGTTTTACAGCAGTGGGAAAAGGGGGGCGAAATCCTGCAGGCGGATTCGTTCATTCCCTTTGGCATAGCCACACCTTATGGAGCCTCTGATAGCGGGGACCAACGCAAGTGGTTTTACAATCGGAAAAATGATTTTTGTTTTTACTATGCGACCGTTCTCAAGTTGGACAATAACAGTTTTCAGGCTTTACCTTTAATTATATCCGGTTTTGACGGCGATAAGATGAAGGCGATTTCTCCCTCCGGTGCAAATCTCAGTTTGGCTTTTACGTTGGAGGCGGTGCAGGTGGACAGATATCCGCAGTTCTGGCACATGGAAACTCTGCCTTGGGAAAGCTGATAAAACCGGATAGGAGTTAATCGATGGCAACAAATAACAGGAAAGCGGCGGCAAAAAAGAAAAACGAAAGAAAGAATCGGGAAAGGGCGGCACAGGCAGCCAAAGAGGCAATGCAGAACAAAAAGCTTTCTCAAACAGAAGGCGAAAAAATAGATGGCAGCCGACCTGAAACGAACCGACATACCCCGACCGCCGAAAACAAACCCGCAGATAAAGAAAAGCGCTTATCAAAAAAAGAAAAGCGTCTTGAAAAGATAAAAGCTAATAAAGAAAAAAGAAAAAGGGAAAAACAACTTTCCGAAACACAGGCGCAGGAGCCTGAAAACGAAACGATAATAACTGAAGATATATCGGTAGAGGCAGAGGATTCCGTCCCCGCAATGCAGGGGAAGGACTTGCCTGTTCTTGAAGACGAAAACAATGCCGGAATAGCCGAAGGGGCTGTTCCGGCTAATGTATTGTCTGAAGAACCCGAGGAGGAATATCCCGCCGAGAGTACGGTGCGTTTTAAAGACCCGGTTGATGAAATTCTTGAAGAATTGAGGGGGAAATTCCTCATACCTCCCCGGCGTGAATTCGGAGCCGCAACCTTCTTTGAGGAACATACAAACCCCGAAAAAAAAGAAGAACAGACTCCGCATTCGGAAAATGATTATTTTGAATCCGAATCGGAAGCATCTGCGGAAGTTGAGTCTGAGCAGGAAGATGTATTAAGAGCCGAACCTGAATTTTTGCCCGAAAGTTCAGCTGCATTGATTGAAGAAGCGGTAGAGGTAGAAGAAAAATCTGCCGACGAACCCGTTGTTGAAGAATATACTCAACTTGAAGCGGAGTTTTTCCCTGACGGTTCAGATGCTTTAATTGAAGAAACGGCAGCGGCGGAAGAAGAACCCGCCGAAGAACCTGCCGTGGAAGAATATACTCAATTTGGCGGATTCTTTAAGAAAGGGGAGGATGAGGATGAAAAAACTGAGCAGGAATCTTTCCGAAGCGAAACTCAGCCGGAAGAAGAACGGCCCGCCGCTACCTCCTTTGCTCCCTGGGGAGGATTCCAAAGAGTGTACAGCACCTCAGAACCCGGAAAAACCGAAGTTCCGCCGCCTGAAAATGTTTCTGATAAAACATCCTCCCACGCCGGAGAATATTCTGATTTTAGCGAATCTGGCTCGGAAAGCACAGACCTTTATGATTTACCTGCCGAAGCTGATGGTGATAGCGGGTCTGATTTTGACCCTTATCAAGGGGAGGGAGAAGAAGCCCCGTCAGCAAAAAGCCTGATAGATGAAGAACCGATATATGAATTTGTACCTGAAAGCGAAGAAACCATAACGGAAGATGATGAACAACCACGCTTGCAGGAAGATTTTTCCTACACGGAAAAAGAGTCGGAAACTGAAGAAATCGTGACGGAAGAAATTGATGAAGAGTCTGCACAGGAAACGGAGGAACTTTTGGCACGAGGTGCGGAGGCTGCCGCTTTTATGTCCTCACTGGTGAGCCAAGCGGTACTAAAAACGCAGGAACCGGAGGAAGAGGAACAGACAGAGGAGCCCGAAGACTCCTTTACAGCCGCAGAATTTGAAGTTTCCGCAGAAGAGAGCGGGGAGCCGGTTACACGGGAACCGGAAAGTCCTCCCGTTTTAGAAAACTATCTGGCAAAACTCATTTCCGATTCCCTTTCCGCCCCGGCGGAAGGCAAAGAAACAGCCGATGATTCTCAAACTCTGCCATCCGAAACTGTTGAGGCAACTCCGGTTCTTCCTGAAAATAAGGTTGAGCCGAAGCGTAAGAAAGCGGAAAAAACCAAAAAAGAAAAAGTTCCAAAAGAGCCGAAGTCTAAAAAAGTAAAAAAGCCGAAGCCTGAAAAGACAATAAAATCGAAAGCCGCAAAATTGGAAAAAACTAAAGAGCCGAAACCGCCCAAACATCGGAAGCCCTCAGAAGCAAAAGAACCCAAAGTTCGGCGTGAAAAGGCTCCGAAACAGAAACGGCAAAAGAAAGGTTACAGCTTATCATCGGCCGCCAATTCCATAAAACGATCATTTGTAAAAATCAATAGTTTTTGGTACAAGCTTCCGAGTGTTATTAGAATAGTCACCGCTCTTTTGCTGTTGTTTGCAATTCTTGCCGGCGTAATGGTATTGTGTATTTCTCTTTTTTCTTACAAAGTGCCGCAAAAAGCGGTTCCGGTTTATAAGGGGCTTATGGAGCCGGTCAGAAATGTAAGGGAGATTGAATATGATTTAGCCCGTCAGCTTGCCGAGACGGAAAATCTGGATGTAAAGGGCGATAAAAAAGCCTTTAAGTTCTACGCAAACACGGAACTTATGATTGACGAGTGGTATGAGCGTATACCTGTTAACTTGGGGAATGTCGAAACTAACAAATGTGATTTTATTGTTACTCTTCTGGATAAAGATGACAATATGCTCTACCGTTCATTAGGTGTAAAGCCCGGAAATTATTTGCCTACAATTGAGTTGTTTGATGAGATGGCTTACGGGACTTATGATTTGTACCTGGTGGTGTCTGGTTATAATTCTTCCACCTTCGAACATGTAGGCTCCGTTTACACAAAATTTAAGTTGGTGATAGGGTTTGAACAAGGCAGGGAAGAGCAAGGGGAACAGCAGAACGAACAAATTGAATAGTAAGGTTGACCTTTTTTCCAATCCAAAAAAGAAGGCTCTTGCCCTTAGTGTATCCCTGAGCATACTGTTTGTAATCTTGGTCTTTTCTTTGGTAAAAGTCGGTTTTTTCAGCTACATCGGTTTTCTTTTTTCTCCACGGGGTGAGGTGCTTGTGGGCACAATCCCTATTGAGGACGGCTTACAGGATGTTCAGGATATACCCAAGGGTGAAATCAGATTCCGGCTAAACAAAACGGTAACTTTCAAAGACGGCTACTCCATGGGCGATATCATGTTGGAAAATCCTAAAGCCTGTGAGTTTGATTTGGAGTTTTCTTTTTATACTTTGGACAGCGAATTGATTTATGTTTCCCCCCAGCTTAAACCCGGTGAATATATTAGTAACGATAAGCTGAAAAAAAGGCTCAAAAAAGGAGTTTACGAGTGCGTTTATAAAGCTACCGCATACGAGGAGGGCGCGCGTATGGGTGACGCCGGCGGCTATTTGACCATTACCGTTGAAAGCTGATGAATAGGGTTTTTTATTGGAAAATTTGCAAGAGCAAATAAAAAATTTCATACTCTCATTAGGGGCCGTGGATGTCGGTTTTGCTAAAGTAGAGGACGGGGATTTCGGCAGCCTTAAATATGCGGTGAGCGTGGTTGTTAAACTTTCGGACTCCGTAGTTGAAGAAGTGGACTTGGCTCCCACACACACCTATTTTAACCATTACCGCACGGTCAATGCTTTTATTGACCGTGTTTTGTTGGAAGCGGGGATGTTCCTGGAGCGTTCCGATTATAAGTACATACCCGTTGCCGCCTCACAAACAATCAACTCCGAAGGCTGGCATTACTCCGGCAGATATTCCCATAAAAAAACAGCCTGCTTGGCGGGTTTGGGCACTATAGGTAAAAACAGTCTGTTTTTGCACAACCGATACGGTTCCCGTGTACGATTGGGCACCTTGTTTACCGACTGCCCGTTTGAAACTCCTGACCCGATTTTGTTTTCCCCCTGTGCAGAATGCGACCTTTGTGTACGAGCCTGCCCTGCCGGAGCAATAAAGGGCATTGAATGGTCGCCGGAAGTTGATAGGGAGAAAATGTTTTCGCCCGAAAAATGCAGTCAATATATGAAAACGGCTTTTAAAGATATAGGCCGCGGAGCGGTCTGCGGTGTTTGTATGAGTGTTTGCCCTTACAGCAAAGGGAAAACAATACTTGATATTAAAACGTCCGACTCACATAACGGGCGGCCGGAATAAACTTTGTGCCTCCCGTAAAAATATATGTAAAGGATTTGATAAAGTGCTTACGGAAAAACAAATTGAAAGAATGTTGAGAAAACTTAAAAGGTTTGAATCAACCATAGAACCGCTTGTTTTTGAAAAAGTCGGCGAACTTGAATGTTCCGCATTTCAGACTCCGGAGCAGTTCCATAAAATACCTGACAAATCTCATTTTGCGCCTGTCTCCAAAGGTTGGCGCTGGGGAGGGGAAAGTTTTTACTGCTGGTTCGCCGCGAAACTGAAAGTAACAAAAGATATGGCGGGCAAGCCCCTGTTCGTAAGGCCTAAAATCGAAGGATATGAGGCTCTTTTGTGGGTGAACGGCGAACCCTTCGGCACCTTTGCTTCAAAAATTGTGTTCACCGGCCACGGCAACCATTATTGTAATATGGTTAAAATGAGTCCCGTAGAAGATGAAGTTATTAATCTTGTCTTTGAATATTATGCGGGTCACTCCTATAAGGGAGTTATGCCTTTAGAGGATGCCCCTCTTTTAGACTACAACTTTTCTTATGACGGGGTTGACATCTGTGTCAAAAATGAAGAGATTCAGGAGTTCTATTTTGACCTGGTCACTTTAAACCAATTGGCGGAGTTTCTTCCCAAAGACGGTTTCCGCCGTGCTCAGGTTGTCAATGCGCTTTATCAGATGCATAAGGTCTTATACTATTCCCCCGGGGATACCGACCCTCAAACTTTCCTTGAGGGTATGCGGCAGGCAAAACCCTTTATGAAAGCGGTTTTAGAGTCGGAAAATGCCGACGATGCGCCTACCGCCTTTGTTATCGGCCACTCCCATATGGACACGGCATGGCTCTGGCATGTTGATGAAACCGTAAAAAAATGCGCCCGCACCTATTCCAATCAGCTCAGCCTTATGGAGCAGTATCCCGAATATAAGTTTATTCAAAGTTCCACCTGCCACAGCGATATGATTTTAACCCATTATCCCTCCCTTTTTGAGCGCATTAAAGAACAGGTTGCTCAAGGCCGCTATGAACCTAACGGCGCCGTTTGGGTGGAATGTGACTGTAACCTAACCTCCGGTGAATCCATGGTAAGGCAGTTCCTCTGGGGTCAGCGTTTTAACCGCAAGCATTTTAATTACACGTCAAATTGCTTCTGGTTGCCGGATACCTTCGGCTACAGCGCCGCTATTCCCCAAATAATGAAGTCCTGCGGCGTGGATTACTTTTTAACCACAAAAATCGGCTGGAACGACACCAACGCCTTCCCCTATGACACTTTCTATTGGCAGGGGCTTGACGGCACAAAGGTATTCACCCACTTTAACACCACCCACTGTTATCCCGATGCCGAAACCCTCCACTCCCAACTTAAAGACGGCTACGGCGATAACTTGCGGGAAACATTCGTTACCGATAAACGTATTTGCGCCTACGGCTTCGGTGACGGTGGCGGCGGGCCTCAGTTTGAGATGATTGAACTTGCAAGGCGCTGTGAAGACCTTAACGGTGTGCCTAAGGCAAAGCATATGCTTGTAGGCGAGGCGGTAAAAATCATTGAAGAAACCGCCCAAAACCCCAACACCTTCACCGGTGAACTTTATCTTGAACTCCACAGGGGAACCCTTACAAACCAGCATAATATTAAACGCAATAACCGCAAGGCGGAACTTGCACTGCGTGATTTGGAGTTCTTCATAGTGAACTCGANNCCAGTTCCACGACATTCTGCCCGGAACCTGTATCCCCAGAGCGCATATCCAGGCGGTGGAAGAAACCGGCCGCGTTATTAAGAACAGCAAAGAGACTGTCCAAAGGATTGCAGCTAATGAAACTCCCAACTGTGTGACCCTTACAAACACCCTTTCTTTCCCCCGCAGTTCACCCGTGTTTATCGACTATGTTGACGGACATATTGTTGAAGGGGACTATAAACAACAGCTTTACCGTGATTTGGACGGCAACCTTAAACTGATTGTCAGCGGCGTGGAGATACCCGCTTTTTCATCTGTTACCCTGCCCTTGGTGCACGGCAATCCCCGCAGTGAAGGCCCCTTTGAGATGGAAGGTAACAGCTTAAAGACTCCCTTTGCTTCGGTGGAATTTGACGAGCGGGGCTATATAACCTCTTTTGTTGACAGGCGTATTGACAGAGAACTCAGGGGAGAGGGTTATCCTCTCAACACCTTGCTTTTGGCTGAAGATCTGCCGTCCGCCTGGGACAGTTGGGATTTGGATGCCGATATTGAATGCAAGTTTAAAGACAGTGCTCAGCTTTTAAGCAGGGAAGTATACTCCCGCGGAGAGGCGGCGCTTGTCCTGCGCAGTAAATACCGAATCACCGATAAAACAACCCTCACCCAGGATATGTTTTTCTTTGCCGACACAGCCGAGGTTCGTTTTGAAACTCTGATGGACTGGCAGGATGACCACCGCTTCCTCAAAACCGCTTTCGATACTGCTATTATGCAGGATTTTGCCCGATGTGAAGTGCAGTTCGGCTTTGTCAAACGCCCCACAACAAGAAACAACAGTTTGGAAAAGGCGAAGTTCGAGGTTCTCAATCACAAGTACAGTGACCTTTCGGAAGCCCGTTACGGCGTTGCCCTGCTTAACGATTGCAAGTACGCCCTGTCACTGGAGGGCGGCAATATGCGCCTTTCGTTACACAAGGGCGGCAACAGACCCGATTTCCGCGGGGACAAAGGGGAACACCGCTGTGTATATTCTTTCCTGCCGCATAACTGCGGCTTTGACACCAAGAGCGTTGTAAGACCGGCTTATGAACTCAATGTTCCTCCGGTTGTTACGCCGGGCGATTATTCAGTTACACCTTTGGCTTCGGTGGAAGCGGACAATATTATCATAGAAACCGTTAAACCCTGTGAAGACGGCGGCAAAGCCTTTATCCTGCGCCTTTATGAAGCGGAGGGCGCTTACACCCCCGCAAAGGTTAAGCTCTTTGACGGCGCCAAGGCGGCGGATATTACCAACATGCTTGAAGAGACGCGGGAAAAACTCTCCGATGCCAAGAATGTGGAACTTGTGTTCCGCCCCTTTGAGATTAAAACCCTCAAAGTGTATTATTGAGCTGCCTTAAGGAGGAGCGAAAATGAAGATTGAACGTATCAGCCTGCCTAACGGTGACGACATCACCCTGACCGCTTATATGCTTGACTCTTCTGATGAAATGCCGAACATGAAGCTTCGGCCGGGGGTTCTGGTCCTGCCCGGCGGCGGTTATTACGGCTGCTCCGACAGGGAGGCGGAACCGATAGCTATGGCGTTTTTGGCAGAAGGGTATAACGCCTTTGTTCTGCGCTATTCCGTGGGTAAGGGTAAGGCCGCCTTTCCCCGTCCGCTTGAAGATGCGGAAGCAGCTCTGGACTTAATACGCAGCAGGGCTGAGGAATGGTCGCTTCAAAAAGATAAAATTGCGGCAATCGGTTTTTCCGCCGGCGGTCATCTTGCGGCGGCTTTGGCGACTATGGGCAGAGTAAGGCCGAATGCGGTTATTTTAGGTTACCCCTGCATATTGGAATCTATCGGTAAAATCCTGGCGGAGCCTGTACCCGGGGTTGACGAATATGTCGATGCAAAAACTCCGCCCGCTTTCATCTTTTCCAGTTCCGAGGATTCCGCCGTGCCTATTGAAAACTCCCTGGTCTTTGCCTCCGCTTTGAACAAGGCGGGCGTGCCTTTTGAAATGCATATTTTTGAGAAAGGTTATCACGGCTTCTCCCTTGCCAATCGGGTGGTCTGTTCCACGAAAGAAACAAGGGAATACAACCGTTTTACAAGACCTTGGTTTTCGATGTGCGCCGCTTGGCTGGACAAACTTTTCTGGGGCGAAGATTAAAGAATATAAAAGAAAAAGCATGGGTCGCATTACTGCAATCCATGTTTTTTTATTTGCTCAATTAAATTGACTTAAACAAAAATTCTTTCAACACTGCTGTCAAGGCGCAGGGGATTGATTTCAAATACCGCCTTATCTCCGGGGGTACATTCAATGCCTGAAACATCTAAAACCGTATGCGTTAATCCGACCCTGCCTATTACCGGTACGGATTTTCCGTTTATGGTGCAGTACTCCTTACTGCCGCTTTTCAGCAGTTTCAGGTCATTAAGAATATATCTGACTATATCCCTCACACGGTAACAATCCCGGCGGCTTTCCGTGTAATATCCGTGAATATGCCCAAGGGGGACAACGGCAATCTTTGAAGCCTTTTTTGTTTTATAGGTATTGCCGTAACCGATGTTGTGTTTTTTAGGCAGTATCTTTACCGCCGTTATTCCACATTCCAAATAACCGATTTTTTCAAGCCCGACAAAATTTGGGACCGCAAGTCTGCCCAAAAATGCGGAGCCTATGCGCACTGCGTCAAGTCGGGTAGAAGGATACTGAAAAAAGGCGGAAGAATTTGCAATATGCCTTTTTCCGCAGTCAATGCCCGCATCTTCCAGCTTTTCGGTCATCTGTTTAAAGGTGTCAAACTGTCTATCAACATACTTTGATTTTTTCACAAAGGCGGAAGAGAAATGCGAATATATGCCCGTAAACTCAATGTTTTTTGATTTTAATATAACTTCTTTTATTTTGGTTTCTTCACCCGGTAAAAAACCGTAGCGGCCGAAGCCGGTATCAATTTTTATATGAGCTTTTACTTTTCCAGAGTTTTTAATTGCCACAGAATTTAGAAGTTCGGCAGAATATACCGAATCGACGGTTGCAGTAAGGTTCAGCATAACGGCTTCTTCTGCGTCCTGAACTGTTGCAACGGGCGTAAGCAGCAAAATATCTTCATCA
>DCTF01000138.1:0-3871 GCA_002329225.1 Ruminococcaceae bacterium UBA1447 | reverse complement strand
CAAGAAAATCAATTCCGTTTTGTATTAAAATCTTTGCAAACTCGACTGTGCCCAAACCGTAACCGTTGGCCTTGACCACACCTATAACCTGTGACTTGTCTGCCAAATCGACTATCTTGGCGGCATTTTTGTTAACTGCGCTTTTATCAATAACAAATCTCATTTCTTCTTAAGCGCCCCCTTAATTCGGACGAGTGCTCTCATGGAGTCGCCGGCTAACTGCACAATCTTAAACCCTATAGGCTTGATGATTAAATCCATTTCACCCATGAACTCGACCAAATCCCCGTTAAAGCCTTTTTTGAATTTGTATATACCGTAAAGAGGATTACTCTCGTCTAAAAAGCCCGAAACACCCCTGAAGTCATAGATTTCACAGCCGGACTCAACCGCCCATTGAATCATTGACCATTGCAGAAGATAGTTTGGCATGGCGTTACGGTGTTCGTTGGATGAGGCGCCGTAAAGGTACCACACCTTGTTGCCGCATTTTATTGCCAAAGTTCCCGCTATGGCCTCCCCGTTATAGTAGGCCATATAGAGCCTGGCATCTTCACCGAGGGATTCCAGCATTTGTGCAAAATACTCCGCACTTCTTATCCCGAAGTTGTCCCTTTCACCCGTTTCAATCATTATTTTATGGAAAGTTTCGGCAGCTTCCGGCCCTTCAATTTTTATTGTGACCCCTCTTCTGACAGCGACCCGAATGTTATAACGGGTTTTTTGATGAAAGCTTTCAAGCAGTTCATCTTCAGTTCTGTCCTTAACATTTAAACGGAAAACAAAGCGGGGTTGCGCCGTTTCAAAACTCAGGGTGTCGCCCTTCAAATCAAAGCCATAGTTTAGGGCAATATCTCTGAACCGGTCATCATTTGCCATAACATCCGGATCCATTTTAATATCACAGCATTTGAACTCTTTGCCAAGTTCCTTTACAGCATCAACCAGTTTGGTAAACACCGCTTCGTTATGCAAATCACAAACGGGCCCTCTGGGGCAATACAAAAGCGAATAGGGTAAAACCGGCACTTTCCGAATCAGTACGGCAACGGTGCCGACTATGTTTTTTTCTGCGTCTCTGCAAATTATTCCCCGCCACTTCCAGTTGGACTTGGCTCCTGCCCAACTGCTTTTTTGCATAAAATGGGCTTTAGGGTTTGCTTCAACAAACTTATCAAACTCTTCGGCATTCCCTTTTTTTATAACTTCAGTAGTGTAGTTACTCATTTAATTAACTGTCCTTTCATTTTTCGGTTTCCCCGATTATTTGTATTACCTTGTTAAGCAGAGCCTCTTTTTCGTTTGTAATCTCGTCAGAGATAACTGCCGCAAACAGCTTTTTAAGTATTTTTCCCACATTGGTGCCGGGGGATACTCCCGCATCCAACAAGTCCGAACCGTTTATCTTTAAATCGGCTATTGTGTAACAAATGCCGCCGGAGATGATTCGCTCAAGCTCCGCTTCGGTTTCATCAACCTTCAAGACCGCCAGTTCATTACAGCCGCTTGCAGTAAGTAAGTCAGCACGCTTGGCATGGAGTATCTTCCTCAACATCGGTTCCCCGAGTTTAATCAGTCGTTTTTTTAATGCTTTCGGATCGTCAAAAAGGGGTATATCGTGGTATCTGATTATTTGGCCGACTTCACCGATAAAACGTTTGCTCAATTTGAGCCNNCCGCCATAAAACTTGCAAGGCTATATTTTCACTTTCCCGGGTATAACTGTCAAGAGAGACAGCTGAGTTTTTGTCCGAAAGAGGGATAAGGGGTTTGCCTATATCCCGCAGGAGCATTGCCATTCGCAGTTCCGGCTCGTTCTTAACCAAGCCCACCCGCTTTGTTGTATAAGTGAAATTATCCTGCCCTTTTTCCGGCTTGCCGTCCTCATATAAAACACCGGTATGAGCCAGTTCGGGTATTATCTGAAAAATAATATCCCTGTAATCATCAAGGATGCGCTGAACATCAATACCGCCTAAAAGTTTAATTAATTCCACATGGATTCGTTCGGCCGCTATGTTGTTTAAACGCTCTTTGTTACGTAAAAGGCTTTTGGCGGTTTCAGTTTCAATTTCAAAACCTAAAACACTTGCAAAGCGCAGGGCGCGCAGAATCCTCAATGCGTCTTCCCCGAACCTTTCGTCGGGGGTGCCCACACAACGCATAACTCTGTTTTTAATATCGTTTACTCCGTTAAAACAGTCAATTATACCGGTGCCGGGGGAGTAGGCAAGGGCATTTACGGTAAAATCCCTGCGGCTTAAATCCTTTGACAAATCGCCTGTAAAAATCACGCTGTCGGGATGTCTGTTATCGCTGTATGTTCCGTCTACTCTGAAGGTGGTGATTTCAACGGGCATTTTGTCAATTATTACCGTCAAGGTGCCGTGTTTTATGCCTGTTTCTATCACCTTAAAATCGCTGAAGGCTTCCGCAATTTCTTCGGGCTTTGCCCCGGTGGAAACATCCCAGTCAAAAGGCGTTTTGCCCATTATCTTATCTCTGACGCAGCCGCCCACAATATATGCCTCAAAACCCTTGTTTGAAAGGGCGGTAAGCACGGTTTTAATTTGTTCGGGCAAGTCAATCAGCAAGGCAAACACCTGCCTTTTTCACAGCGGTCTAATAAGCTTCAAACTTCGATATTGTAGCAAAACAGCGGGTGGAGGTGATAACAAGTTTTATATAGCGCATCCTCATCTCTTTAAAACGGGCTATTCTTTTATAACCTATTACGGTATCATCGGCAAGCTTTATCCATTTATCGTTGACCTTGCCGTAGAGTTTAAAACTTTCTATCTGCTGACCGGTTCTGATATGTTCACCCAAAACCACTTTGTTAATGTCGTATTCATCCCCCAAGTCCAAAAGCAGCCAGGGCTTGTCGGGATTCATTCCGGAATGCCAGTATTCGTCCGGGTCATCGCTCAGAGCCTTTTGAGCGTTGTGTTCCTCATCCAAACAGGATGAAGCCGTCATAATAGAGTCTTCCGCAAGGTTTTCGTTAAAATCTATGGAGAGCTGAGCACCGAGAGAAGCCAGCATTTCCGCATCTTTTTCATGTATAAGCCCCTCTTTTGTGGGAGGAACATTTAAAAGCAGGGAGGCGTTGCCGCCTACGGAATTGTAGTAAATATCCAGCAACTTTGACAGGGGCTTAACGGTTATATCCTCACTTGCATGATAAAACCAACCTTTGCGGATAGAAACATCCACCTCCGCCGGGTACCATATAAGCCGCTCTGCCTTTTTAATCGCCTTGCGGCTGCCCAAATCAAGGGTCATTACGCTTGAGTTCTTAGGCGGTTTGTCGCTTTCTTTTTGTGATTGGTCCGCCACAAGCTCATGGTCACAAAAGTAATGAGGCACCACGCTCCATTCGGACTTTCTGCAAACGCCCGCCTCGTTACCGCACCAACGCACATCGGGTCCGCATATGGAAATCACCGCTTCAGGCTGCAGTTCCCGTACCAAGTTGTAGTAACCCTGATAGTCATAATCCTGCTTTTTGCCCTTTTTGCCTTCTCCGCAGGCTCCGTCAAACCATACGCAGAATATGTTGCCGTAATGGGTGAGAAGCTCACGCAGTTGATTTTTAAAAAAGATGTTATATGCCTCGCCTTCACCGTAGCGCGGGTCATGCTTATCCCATGGGGAAAGGTAAATACCGAACTTAAGCCCGTATTCACGGCAAGCATCGGCAACCTCCTTAACAACGTCGCCTTTGCCGTCTTTCCAGGGGCTGTACTTTACGCTGTGGTCTGTATAGGCGCTGGGCCAAAGACAAAAGCCGTCATGGTGCTTTGCGGTTAAGATTATAGCCCTCATACCGGCGGATTTAACAACCTTTGCCCATTGCCGGGCATCAAGC
>DCTF01000022.1 GCA_002329225.1 Ruminococcaceae bacterium UBA1447 | reverse complement strand
CCACTTTGATAACCTTGATTTTTTCTGCGCCGATTTCGGCAAGAACAACGTCAAATTCGGTTTGTTCTTCAGCTGCGGCAGCCGGGCCGGCTTCAGAGGGAGCGGCTACAGCAACAGCTGCAGCGGCGGAAACACCGAAAGTTTCCTCGACCGCTTTAACCAGCTCGGAAAGCTCCAGAACGGTTAAAGTCTTTATTTCTTCGATAATTGCATTGATTTTGTCTTCTGCCATTTTAATTTTCCTCCAATAAGATTTTAATTAATTTTTATGCGGTAGCTTCTTCGTTCTGTTTGTCCACAATAGCCTGAATACCTCTTGCAAAAGCGGCGATGGGGGCATTGAATACATTGCAGACTGTTGCAAGCAAAACATCCCGAGAGGGAAGTTTTGAGAGGGCTGCGAGCTTTTCAAGGCTGATAATCTCACCGTCAATAAAGCCGGTCTTTATTGAAAAGTTTTTGTGGGTGTTTGCATACTTCGAAAGTATACGGGCGGCCGCTACATGATCGTCAGCACTTGTGGCAATGGCGGTTGTACCGGTCAGAACTTCCTGTAAACCGTCAAGGCCCGCATTTTTAGCGGCAAAGCTAAGCAACGTGTTTTTTACCACCGTGTACTTGACTCCCGCCTCACGCAGTTCGGCCCGCAGTTTTGTGTCGTCTGCAACGGAAATACCTTTGTAATCCACAAGAACACCTGCGCAGGACCCTTTTAAAGTGTCGGTCAACTCGCTGACAGCTTGTTTCTTCTGCTCTAAGATTTTTTCACTTGGCATAATTTCACCTCCGGTATTTAAGTTGTTATCAGCCGGCAGGGTAATCCGGCTATCTCATAATTAAAAACCCTTCCTGCCGGGCCGCAGGAAGGGTAAAACACACAACGCAATTGTAGCGCTCGTATGTTCCTTTCCTCGGCAGGGGGGCGAACCCGTTATGCGTTCACACGCACCTGCTGTCTTAGGTCAGAACAGCTTGCTTATACTATCACAGGGCTTTATCCCTGTCAAGCAAAATTATTTAACTTATTAAGAAAGTGTGGTCAGCTTTGCAGTGTTAATGCGGATACCGGGGCCCATAGTGGATGCCACTACGCAGGAGCGGATGTATTGCCCCTTAGTGGCGGCAGGTTTGGCCTTGATAACGGCGTCCACCAGAGTGTCAAAGTTTTCCTGAAGTTTTTCAACTCCGAAAGATACTTTCCCGATAGGGCAGTGGATGATGTTTGTCTTATCAAGACGGTACTCAATTTTACCCGCCTTGGCTTCGGTAACGGCTTTGGCAACTTCCGCAGTCACTGTACCGGCTTTGGGGCTCGGCATCAAACCTCTGGGGCCGAGAACCTTACCCAAACGGCCTACAAGACCCATCATGTTAGGTGTGGCTATTGCCACATCAAAATCCATATAGCCTTCTTTTTGAATTCTCTCTACAAGGTCTTCCGCACCGACAACATCGGCGCCGGCCTCTTCGGCTGCCTTTGCATCGTCACCCTTGGCAAAAACGGCAACACGAACGGTTTTACCCGTGCCGTTGGGCAGAACTACCGCACCGCGGACCTGTTGGTCTGCATGGCGGGAGTCTACGCCGAGGCGGATGTGAAGTTCAACAGTTTCATCAAATTTGGCTGTTCCCGTTTTAATGGCCGCTTCCAGAGCTTCGCCCGGGTCATAAAGTTTTTCCCTGTCTATAAGTTTTACATTTTCAATATATTTTTTGCCGTGTTTCATCGTTTTTCCTCCCAATCATGTGGTAAAATCGGATGTTTCCTCCCACCCGGAAGCAATCAGCCGTCGACTACAGTAACACCCATGCTGCGGGCGGTTCCCGCTACCATGGCCATTGCCGACTCAACACTTGAAGCGTTGAGGTCCGGCATCTTCTGTTCGGCAATTTTGCGTATTTGCTCACCGGTGATTGTTGCTACTTTGTTCTTGTTGGGGATACCCGAACCGCTTTCGATTCCGCAGGCTTTCTTGATGAGAATGGACGCAGGCGGAGTTTTGGTTATGAACGTAAAAGAGCGGTCCGCATAAACTGTGATGACAACGGGAATAATAAGCCCCATGTCGTCTTTGGTGCGTTCATTAAATTCTTTGGTGAACGCCACAATGTTCACACCGTGCTGACCCAAAGCGGGTCCAACCGGGGGAGCCGGTGTTGCCTTACCGGCGGGGATTTGCAGCTTTATTAAGCCGACTACTTTTTGTGCCATAGATTGTTTGCACCTCCATAATAGTGTGGTAAATGGCGGAAAAGCTTAAATCGTTTTTACTTTTCCTCCCACGCGAAACCGGAGTTTCGCTCGCCCCTGGGGGCATAATAAACGGGTTGCCCCGTGTATTACCTCAATAATCCGTTATTTAACGGCAAGTTCCACCTGGTCCAATTGGAGTTCTGCAGTTGTTTCTTTACCGAACATCATAACCTTTACACGGACCAGATTTCTTTCAAGGTCAATTTCTTCAACTTCGCCCTGAAAGCCGTCCAAGTACTCATCGACTATGTTGACCAAATCGCCGACTTTGTAATTGACTTCAACTCTTCTTTGCTCCACGCCCATAGCCAACACTTCAGCATCCGAAAGGGGAGTGGGTTTGCCTTCAGGTCCCACAAAACCGGTGACTCCCCGGGTATTGCGGATAACAAGCCAGGAATCGTCACCCATTACAGGCTGATCATCTCTGTCCAGAGTAACGGCAACCTTAATAAGCACATAACCCGGGAACAGTTTACGCTCAACCTCACGCTTTTTATCTTCCTTGATTTCCGTAACAATTTCGGTAGGGATACGGATATCAAGGATTTTATTCTGAAGCTTGCGGCTTTCTACAATCTTTTCAATATTACCGGCTACCTTGTTCTCGTAACCGGAATAGGTATGGATGACATACCATCTGGCGTTTTCAGCCATTGTATCTCCTCCGGAACTCAGCCGCCGGTAGTGGTGACGGCATCTGTTATTGCTTCGGTTACGGCTTGAGTGGCCTCGGTTATAGCTTGTGTAACTTCAGGCAACGCTTCGGTTACTTCTTTTGCCTTGTCATGGTAGTTGGTAGCGGTACGGGACAGAAGCTGAACAATTTCAGCCAGGCCGGTGTCTATAAGAAAGATAATAACGCCGATAACCGCAATAACCGCCAGAACGACTCCGGTACTTTTAAGAACGGTCTTCCTGTCCGGCCAGACAATCTTTCTAAGCTCGCCGCGAAAATCTTTAAGATATCTGCCGACAGCTTTCCCGGCACGGGCAAAGGGGTTCTCCTGACCGGATTTATTCTTCTTGGCCTTAGAGGCTTTTTCAGCCTTCGCAATCTTTTCGGCGGCCTCGGACTTTTCTTTTTTTGCCATGGTTTTTCCTCCCGCCTATTTGGATTCGCGATGGAGAGTATGCTTCCTGCAGAACCTGCAATACTTGTTCATCTCCAAGCGGTCCGGTGTGTTCTTCTTATTTTTTGTGGTGTTGTAGTTGCGTTGTTTGCACTCTGTGCAAGCAAGGGTAATCCTGACTGTCATAACGGCACCTCCATCGATTTCGGATTTACAAGCCTCCCTCAGCAAAAAAGGGCAGAAAAAAATAACCCTCCTTGAGAGGTGTCAATAGACTAACACTTATTACTCAGGATGTCAAGCGAAAATTTCGTATTTTACGGGAAAAACTGAAAAAGTTTACTGTAAAAAGCCGTGTTTAATACTGCTTATTTTCCCAAATAGCCGTGTTCATAAGTTTTTCCGGTAAAACAAAACGTATATAATTGACAGCACGGTCGCCCGGTGAAGCATAAATCCAGCGCGTCATTTCCGCCACCCTGTCCGCAGTTTCCAAAGCAAGCTGTTCTCTTTCGATTTTGTCCGGCTCCCGGACTATAACGCTAAGGTCGATTTTATTTATATCAATACCGGGGTATGACAAAAGTGCATGGGCAACGGATTCGGAAGTGTCAAGCTGTTTTATTGTATTAAAAATAANNTTGCCACCGGTTTATCTGCCGCAAGGCGCAGACGTTTGAGGTGGCCGACTTTATCAGTTTTGCTCCAGCCTTTTAAAAGTTCCTGTTCGGGTTTTACGGTTTCACAAATCAGTACTTTGTTTACTATATCCAGGCCCATTCGCTTTAGGGAATAAGATAAAGACACCAAGGGCTCAAAACTGAAAGCGTTTTTTTGCTCCCTCACAAAAGTGCCTATCCCGTGTNNGGGCGGCACGCACGGTAGCACGTCCCATGTTAAGCGTGTTCATAAGTTCATGCTCCGTGGGCAGACGGGAACCCGGGGGAAATTCCCCCGCGGATATAAGGTCCAGCAGGTAGTGCTTTGCTTTAATATAGAGGGGTAAACGGGATTCGTCCCTGAGCAAGAAAATCCTTCTTTCTTTTATACAGTCTTTACAGTTTTTACGGGGTATAGCTATTGACAAAAGAATACCACGGTGGTAATATGATGTCAAGATATTCGGACAACCGAACAACAGTCGGTGGACAGAGCTTCTCCACCCACCGGAAAACTTAAAGCAATGCGGGAGATACAATGGAAGAGAAGCTGAAAAAACTTCGTAAAAAACTGGACAAAAACGGCTTTGCCGATGTGGAAATTGCCGAGTGGAGAAAGTCGGTCCGCTTGAGCGGCGAAAATGACAACTGGGGCAAAATAGTTCGTGCCGGTAAAATTGCCGCAAAAGCCGGGTACAAAGGCGTTATAAATGATATGGAATTGGCAGGATATTCACCTTCACCTCCCCGTGCGCCGCTTCTCAAGGATAATTCCTTGGAGGGGACCGCACCCGACGTTCNNGCGCAATTGCCAGAGAAATGTCGAAGTATAAGCTGGATATTCTCTTGGTCGAAAAAGAAAGCGACGTTGCGATGCAGACCTCCTCCCGTAATGACGGAATGATTCACCCCGGCATCGCCTCCCACCCCGGAACTCTCAGGGGGGAGATGAATGTGCGCGGCAACTACCTTTTTACCGATCTCTGCAACGAGTTGTCCGTTCCGTTTGAAAGATTTGGGAACCTCATACTTTACGATAACCCTGCGTTCGGTCTGATTCTCGGCATCGAACTTTCAAGAAGACAGAAACTCTTAGGCGTAGAGGGTCGTAAAATCTCCCGCCGGGAACTCAGAAAACTTGAGCCCCATATTACCGATGCCGCAGCGGGAGCTTTTGAATACCCTTCCTCAGGGGTTTTGTCGCCTTATAAGCTGACCGTCGCCTTGGCCGACAATGCTGTAGAAAACGGAGTAAAAGTGTCCCTCAACACCATGGTCAGTTCCATGTCAACTGAGAACGGCAGAATAACCGCTGTCAATACCAACAGAGGCAGCATCAGGCCGGGGCTTGTAATCAATGCGGCCGGCGTATTTTCAGATATAATTGCGGGAATGGCGAATGACCGCTTCTTTTCCATACATCCCCGAAAGGGTGAGTGTGCTATTCTGGACAAAAAGAAGGGGAGCCTTGTAACCCGTTCCATGGGACTTATCAATCTCTCGGCAGTTTCATCTGACACAAAAGGCGGCGGTGTGTTAAAAACAATTGACGGCAATGTGCTGGTGGGCCCGGATGCCTATGAACAGCCCGAAAGGGAAGATTATTCAACCAACGCCTCCAACATTGATGCGGTACTTAAAAAACATTTGCCTTTAATTAAAGGTCTTGGCAAGGGTGATGTAATCACCTATTATGCGGGGACGAGGGCGGCCACATACGAAGAGGAGTTTATAATAGAAAAATCGGAGTATGTTGAAAACCTCATACATGCCGCCGGAATACAGTCCCCGGGTTTGGCGAGCGCTCCTGCAATTGCCGAAAGAATTTGTTCAATTGCCGTTGAAACCCTGTCCTCAAGGGCAGCTGTTATCCCCAACGAACATTTTAATCCTTGTCGGCGCACTGCGCCGGTTATGGCAAAATTAAGTTTGGAAGAAAAGCAGGCGGCCATTGAGGCGAACCCCGACTACGGCATAGTGGTTTGCCGTTGCGAGGGTATCAGCAGGGGAGAGATAATAGATGCGGTGAACTCTCCGGTACCGGCTTTGACTCTGGACGCAATAAAACGTCGGGTAAGGCCCGGTATGGGCCGCTGTCAGGGCGGCTTCTGCTCACCTTTAGTGACCGGGATAATTTGCGAGCAGACAGGTATGCTGCCGGAGGAAGTGACAAAGAACGGAGAAGGCTCTCACCTGATTTTTGATGACGGGAAGCCTAAGCCTTAAAATCGGGATAAATACGAATTTGTTGTTTGAGATTTATTAAACGGAATCCGGGGTTTTGGGTTATGAAAGAAAATGTGCAAAAATTTGATGTTGTAGTACTNNAGGCGGCGGTCCCGCCGGTTTGGCGGCGGCAATTTCCGCCCATAATGAGGGAGCGCGGGTGCTGCTTATTGAAAGAGAAAACCGCTTGGGCGGAATACTAAAGCAGTGCATACACGACGGTTTCGGCCTTATCTATTTTAAAGAACGACTGACGGGTCCTGAATATGCGGGCAGGTTTATTGAAGATTTTTTTAAGCGGGATATCGAGTACTATACAAATGCCTTTTTAATTGAGGCTCGCCGGTCTGCCCAAAGCGGTTATGAACTGCTTTTGCAAAGCGCCCGGGGTATGATTTTTGTAAATGCAAAAACAATCATTCTTGCCTGCGGTTGCAGGGAGAGAACCTCCAGGCAGGTCTTTATCCACGGTGAACGTCCCGCCGGTATTTTTACTGCGGGCACGGCTCAGTATCTTGTCAACATCATGGGCAAAATGCCTGTTAAACGATGCGTTATTTTAGGCAGCGGAGATATAGGTCTGATTATGGCACGCAGATTTACCCTTGAAGGCGCGGAGGTCGAGGGCGTTTACGAGATTAAAGACAGCCCCGCAGGATTGGCCCGCAATATAAGTCAATGTCTTGATGATTTCGATATTCCGCTTCATCTTTCTTCCACCGTTACACGGGTTTTCGGCAGTAAAAGGGTGGAAGCGGTTGAAGTTTGCAAGGTGGACAAAAACTTTAACCCTATTGAGAGTACAAAACGAACTGTGCCGTGCGATGCGTTGATTTTATCCGTAGGTCTTTTGCCGGAAAATGAAATTGCCGAATCTTTGAGCATCGATATCGACCCCGCTACAAAGGGACCCGTTGTGGACCAAACGCTTATGACAAATCTCCCCGGCGTGTTTTGCTGCGGCAACGCCCTGCATGTAAATGACTTGGTGGATTATGTATCCCAAAGCGGAACGTCGGCGGGTATTGCGGCGGCGGGCTTTGCCCTGAGTGAGCGGGAACTTGTTCCCGTCACTTACGATAAAAATGATTTTTTATATGCCCTTCCGCAGTATTATGATAAAACAAAGGGCGGGGACCTGACGCTATATTTCCGCAGTCGGGATGATGTTAAAAAGAGAAAGGTTGAGGTTTTTGCGGACGGTAAATTACTCAAAGGTAAAAAGTACAGCCGCATTGTCCCCGGAGAGATGGAAGTGTTGAATTTTGACCCGGAGAAAGAAGATTTTACCGGAATAACCGTTGTTATGTCCCCATACGGATAATAAATCATTAGTAGGTAACTTGAAGGTGATCGGATGAATATAACCTGTATTATTTGCCCTAACGGCTGCCGCTTGTCCCTGCGTCAGGAGGGGGACGAAATTATTGTTCAGGGAGCCAAGTGTAAAAAGGGTATAGACTTTGCAAAAACGGAACTGCTGAACCCCATGCGTTCCCTCACATCCACAGTCGCTACTGTTTTTCCCGAAATGCCCCGTTTGCCGGTTAAAACAAAGGGAGAAATCCCTAAAGGGAAAATGTTTGAGGCTATGGAGATTATCAGAAATGTTATAATTGATAAAAGGCTTAAAGCGGGGGATATAGTTTTGCCCGATGTTTTCGGAACCGAAATTATAGCTACCGCCGACATACCGTAAAAAAAGAACAGGAGGCTTATCATGGCAAAGAAGAAGAAAGGGTTTACCCCCGATTGGTATCATCAGGAGGCGCCGAAAAACTCTTACCGTTCCATATTCAAATGGGGCAGTCCCACCGCATTCAAAGCGCCCAATGCAAAGCTTTACGAGCTGATGAAAGAAACCTTTGATATGACCGACGACGACTTTCGTCAGGGCAGAGAGATGGGGCTTGAAGAAGTTGATTTTGATATCCCCGTAAACCTGAGCGAAGAGCAGTTGAATGCCCTGCGGAAAATCGTAGGGGATGAAAATGTAAAAACGGACAACTACACCCGCCTTTCCGTAGCCTACGGCAAGACCATGGTTGACCTTATACGTCTTCGCAAAGGCATTGTAGAAAACTTGCCTGATGTCGTTGTCTATCCCAGGGACAGGGAAGATATTATTAAAATCGTGGATTTTTGCTGCGAACAAAAAGTTCCCCTCTATGTCTACGGCGGAGGCTCGTCGGTAACCAGGGGAACGGAACCGGTTTGCGGCGGAATATCTCTGGATATGCGGGTGCACTTTAATAAAGTTATCGCATTCAGTGAGAACAATCAGACCATAACCGTGGAAGCGGGTATGAGCGGCCCTCAGCTTGAAGAAGCCCTCAACGATGCCGAAAAAAGATTCGGCGCAAAGCGTGCCTATACCTGCGGTCATTTTCCTCAAAGTTTTGAGTATTCCTGCGTCGGAGGTTGGGTTGTTACCAGAGGTGCGGGGCAAAACTCCTTTTATTACGGCAANNCTCCACTTATTACGGCAAAATAGAGCATATCGTAATAAGTCAGGAGTATGTGACACCTGCGGGAATAATTCAGAGTGACGCCTTCCCCGCCAATGCTACCGGCCCTTCCATTGATGAGATTATGATGGGCAGTGAGGGAGCCTTCGGCGTATTGACCCATGTGACCTTACGTATATTTAAGCTCATGCCCGAAAACAGAAAGCGCTTCAGCTTTGTATTTAAAGATTGGCAAAGCGGTGTGGATGCCGCAAGAGAAGTTATGCAAGGGGAATTCGGATTTCCGTCCGTTTTCCGTCTTTCCGACCCGGAAGAAACTTCCGTGGCGTTCAGGCTCTACGGGGTAGCGGATACCGTAATTGACAAAGTACTCAAAGCCAGAGGATATAATGACGGCAGCCGGGTACTTATGTTGGGCTTTACCGAGGGCGAAAAGAATTTCAGCAAAAACGTTAAAAAACAGATTAAGAAAATCTGTAAAAAGTACGGCGCCATGTATACCACCCAGTTCGTCNNCCGCTTTACCGACCCCTATCTCAGAGAAGATATGGGGGACTACGGCCTGATGCTGGATACCTTGGAATGCTCGGTCAACTGGGATAACTTTATGCCTGTTTATAACGGTGTGCGGGCATTCTGCAAGAGCAGACCCAATACCATATGCATGACTCATATGTCCCATTTTTACCCTCAGGGGGCCAATCTGTACTTTATCTTTGAGGCAAAAATGAGCGAGCTCGACGAGTATCTGGAATATCAGGGCGGCATAATGGACAACATTCAGCGTTACGGCGCCGCCATGAGCCATCACCACGGTATAGGTAAAATGACAGCCCCCTGGCTGGAGGCTCAAATAGGCAAAAATCAGATGGATATTTATCGTGTTCTCAAAAAACACTTTGACCCCGATAATCTTATGAACCCCGGCGGAACTTTGGCACTTGACCTGCCGGAAGAGGAAAAAAGGGATTTTATCAACCGGTAAAAAGGTTTACCTCAATGCGGGCTTAATGTATAATATGAGGGGGATGGCAAATCCGCTGCCCCCTCGTCTTTTTGTTTTGGAAGGGTGTTATACTTGCACGGTTCGGTGCTTGAAGAAAGGCGCTTTTTATGGCTGCCTTTGCTGATGTTAATCACCATATTTCAGCTTCTGTCGGCTTTGAGTGCTGTCTTTGCCGACGGTAAATTTAATTTAATACCCGCCGCCGTCATGGGCGGTTACATTACGGCGGAATGGATATATTTCATTCTTTATAAAGCTGTTGTGAAAAAACCGGCGGGAGCGGCGGATTTTATAGCATTCTTCTTCTCCGGTATAAGCATTGTAATTTGCGCCAACATCAGTGACTCTTTTGCCGTCAAACAGGCGGTTGCAATAGCCCTGGGCCTCGTCGCATATATAGCATTACTGCTTGTGATTCGCAATCCGGAATGGGCGATGATTTTCAGAGTGCCTGTCGCCATAGGGGCGGTAGGTTTACTTATTGCCAATATTGCTTTGGCGAAAGTGATTAACGGCGCCCTTAACTGGATTGATATCGGGGGCTACTCCCTTCAGCCTTCGGAATTGGTGAAAATAGCCTTCGTCTTTGTCGGCGCTATAACCATGGATAAGCTCCAATCCGCCGGAAGCCTTACAAAATATCTTATATTTTCCGTCACCTGTGTCGGCATACTGTTTTTAATGCGTGATTTCGGCACGGCGTTGATTTTTTTCTTTACATTCATTGTTATCGCTTTTATGCGCTCAGGCGATATTCGCAGCCTTTTCTTCGTTTTAGCCGGTGCTCTTTTGGGGGCTGCCCTTGTGATTTACTTTCGTCCCTATGTGGCGGAGCGTTTTACAACTTACCGCCATGTTTGGGAAAATATTAACGAAGGCGGGTTCCAGCAGACACGGGTTTTAATTTATATGGCCAGCGGCGGCTTGTTCGGTTTAGGTATAGGGCAAGGTCAACTGCGGGGGATTTTTGCCGCATCCACCGATTTGGTTTTCGGAGTTCTTTGTGAAGAATGGGGACTTTTGCTGGGTGTCTTTGTATTAATTACGTACGGACTTCTTACGGTATATGCCATAAGGGCGGCACGCAGGGCTTCATCGGCTTATTATTCGATAGCGGCGGTGGCGGCGGCGGGTATGATGTTGTTTCAAGTTTCACTAAACGTTTTCGGCATTACGGATTTGCTGCCTTTGACCGGCGTAACTCTGCCGTTTATTAGCCGCGGCGGCACAAGCATGATAAGTTCCTGGGCCTTGCTTGCATTCATAAAAGCCGCAGCCTTATATAGGTATGAAGAGGCCGCCTCAGACGGTGAGAAGTTGCGGGGAGGCGCCGGACTATGAACAAAACCGCAAAACGAGCCTATACTCTTTTCGCCCTTGTAATTGCCTTTTTCATCGNNATCCTTTTGGCGAGCCTGTATATAAACGGCGGAACCTGGGCGTCAAACCGGGTTAACAGGCATATTTACAGCTCCGGCCGCATAATGTCCGCCGGCTCGATCTACACTGCTGACGGTATAGTTTTGGCAAAAAGCAAAGAGGGCAAGAGGGTATATGCCGAAAATAAGACCTTACGCCTTGCCGCCCTGCATGCCATAGGTGACGATGCGGGTTTTATCGCCACAGGCATCCATTCGGTGTACAGACAGGAACTTTCCGGCTACAGTTTTGTAAACGGAGTATATTTGCTTAAAGCTTACGACAAAGGCAGCGACATACACTTGACCTTAAACTCAAAGGCCTGCAAAACCGCCTATAATGCTATGGGCAACTACAAAGGGACTGTCGGTGTATATAACTACAAGACGGGTGAAATACTCTGCATGGTCTCCTCCCCCTCCTTTGATATAAACAATAAACCTAGGAACATGAAAACCGGTGAGGGGGAAAAATATGAGGGCGTTTACCTGAATCGATTTTTGTCCGGCCTTTATACCCCCGGCTCAATTATAAAAGTCCTTACAGCCTCTGCAGCAATAGAAAACAATCCGAATATCTATTACGAAACTTACGAGTGCAAAGGTGTGCTGCAAACCTCAACGGGAACGGTAAGTTGCCCCTCTGTTCACGGTAAGGTAAATTTTGAAAAGGCGCTTAATAAATCCTGCAATACCGCTTTTGCCCAAATTGCTATTGAGATGGGTAAAGAAAAACTCAGCGCCGAAGCGGAGGCCCTCGGGTTTAATAATAACCTTTCGGCAAACAGGTTGAATATTCAAAAGAGCGTTTGGAACCTGTCCGCAGCCAACGAACGTGATTTGGGCTGGGCGGCTATCGGTCAATATAACACCCTTGTAAACCCCTGCCACATGCTCACCCTTATGGGGTGCATAGCTAACGGCGGTCAGGGAGTGGCGCCCTATTTGGTAGACAGAATTGTCACTCCGGCAAAAGTTGTAACACAACGGGGGCCTCAGGCAAAGAATGCCGCCATCGTTATGGATGCCGCAAAAGCCGAAAAACTTGCCGAATTAATGCGCTCGGATGTTAAAAATGAGTACGGCGATTACAGCTTCCCCGGCCTTGAAATGTGCGGTAAGACCGGCACCGCCGAGGTGGGGGATGGCAAAGCGCCCCACGCCTGGTTTGTGGGTTTTTGCCGCAGGGAAGATATGCCCTTTGCGGTGGTCGTCATTTTGGAAAACGCCGGCTCAGGCTACAAAAATGCCGTCCCCGTAGCGAACAAAGTTTTGCAGACCCTCAAACCCCGCTGACAAANNAAACAAACATAAAAAAGTCGAGCAGGAGCTAAACTGCAGCGCCTACTCGATTCATTTACAGTGATTATATTGCCGAACTATTCAACATTAATATCAAATGACTTTGTATATTCGCAGGGCGTTTCATTTATCCGAATAGTTGCGTCAACATATACGGTGTATTTACCCGGTTCACTTATCTTGATTGTTTCTTCAGAGGAAAACGACCGGCCGGGCCCCAAATAACTTGATGTACTTATTGCGGGAACAATAGTATCTTCTCTTTCGGCTCCGGATTTCGCATAAGAAACCGATATTATTTTGGAACCGTGAAATACGATGTAAGAACGCCATGTCTTGTTCTTCAGATTTGCATTTATACGGATATCTTCATTTGAACTGTATGTCAAACGCGGTGTTTCCGCAATCAACTCAAAGTCTTTTGCATCCGGAACAGTTCCAAGGCGGTTTGCAGGAAAAAACAAAATGGCTAAACCTGCCGCTATTAAAACAATAACCCCGACGATTGCAAACTTTTTCATATTATTTTACACCTCCTTCCTGTAAATGGGGTCAAAAAAGTTCAAGCCAAACGATAAAAAACTGCCAACAAAAAATCCTCGATTTCCGAGGATTTTTTTAATGTATTCAGCTTATTGCGCCGTTACCGGTGTAGAATCCGAACTGACTGTTATAAAGCTCTGCGTAAAATCCGCCTCGCTCCAATAACTCCCGGTGCTTGCCCTGTTCCACAATTTGTCCCTGATTTACAACCAGAATAATATCGGCGTCCCGGATTGTGGAGAGTCTGTGTGCTATAACAAAGCTGGTACGGTCTTTCATCAGCGTTTTCATTGCCTGCTGAATAAGAATTTCAGTTCTGGTATCAACCGAGCTTGTGGCCTCGTCAAGTATCAGAATTGCGGGGTCAGCCAGAATTGCCCGGGCAATTGTCAAAAGTTGCCGCTGACCTTGGGAGATGTTTGCACCGTCTTCCTCAAGCAAAGTGTCAAACCCTTCAGGCAAGGTGCTGATAAAGTGGGTAACCCGGGCTGCAGCGGCGGCGGCAAGGATTTCTTCCTGACTTGCGTCCTCTTTTCCGTAAGCGATGTTATCCCTTATGCTGCCTTCAAACAGCCAGGTGTCCTGGAGTACCATCCCGAAGATGTTGCGGAGATTTTCACGGGGGATTGTTCTTATATCCACCCCGTCAACCATAATCTTGCCGGCTTGCACATCATAAAAACGCATCAGCAGGTTGACCAGTGTGGTTTTGCCCCCGCCCGTAGGCCCTACTATAGCCACAAGCTGACCGGGCTTAACATCTATATTCAGGTTTTCAATCAAAGGCTTGTCTTCCGTGTAGCGGAAACTTATGTTCTGAACATCGACTTTGCCTATGGGCTCGTCTATATAATTTTCAAAACTGTCGGGAGTTTCCTCTTCTTCGTCCAGCAAAGTGAAAACTCTTTCGGCACAGGCTAAAGAAGACTGCAAACGGTTTGTTATGTTGCCCAAAGACACAATGGGAGACATAAACAATACGGCATAGGTGAAAAATGAGGTTATGCCGCCGAGGGTCATATTGCCGCTGACCACATTAATACTGCCGAACACGCATATGGCAATAAAGGCTACATAACCGAGAAACTCCATCATGGGCCCTACAAGACCCGATACAAACTGGGCTTTTCTGCTGACTAAAGCCAGCTGTTCATTGATGTCCGCAAATTCTTCACAGGCGTCATCTTCCCGGCCGAAAACTTTGACAACTTTATGACCTGTGTACATTTCTTCTATATGGCCGTTAAGCTCGCCCGTTCTGTCCCATTGGTTTTTAAAATGCTTTTTAGACCGCCGGGTAACGGCAAGAATCAGAAGCAGACTTGGAGGAACCATAGCCAGCATTATTAAAGTCAGCCGCCAGCTTACATACATCATACAGGCGAACACGCCTATAATACTTACCGTAGATGTAACAATTTGTATTACGCTGTTTTGATAAGTGTTGCTGATATTGTCAATATCATTGACCATACGGCTCATGATATCGCCCTTGGATGTGCTGTCAAAATATTTGAGGGGCATTTTTGTGATTTTGTCATTTACCCTTTCACGAAGGGAACGCACAATTTTTTGAGTTATTCCCGCCATGACAAAGAGCTGAACAAAGGTAAAAACGGAACTTGAACCGTAAATTCCCACCAAAGCCAACATCTTTATAACTATGGCTCTTAAGCTAATATCCGCACCGGTTAGTTTGCGGTTAACTTCATCTTTGATTGCGTCCACAACACCGCCTAAAATCAGGGGTCCCGCTACACTGAGTACCGCTCCGGCAATGCCGGCAATAAGAACAACAATCATCTGGTGTTTGTGCGGAAGAAGAAGGGAGAAGTATCTGCGAACCGTCTTTTTAAGATCTTTGGGCTTTTCGCCGGGTTTGCGCTTGCCGCCCATATAAGCGGCGTATTTGAGTCTTCTCTTTTCCCGCTTTTCTTTAAGAAGGGGATTCTGACGTTCTCTCTTTTTCATGCCAGATCCTCCTCTGAAAGCTGAGACAGAGCAATCTCTTTGTATACCTTGCAGGAGGCAAGCAACTCTTTGTGAGTGCCCATTCCGGCTACCCTGCCTTCATCCAACACTATTATGTTGTCGGCATCTATAATTGTGCCCACCCGTTGGGCAACAATTATCATGGCACTGTCTTTAAGGTTATTTCTTAATGATTCCCGCAGTTTAGCATCGGTAATAAAATCAAGGGCGGAAAAACTGTCATCAAAAACATAAAAATCGGCACGGCGAATAACGGCACGGGCGATAGCCAACCGCTGCTTTTGTCCGCCCGACAAATTCTTGCCACTTTGTGAAACATGGGCATCGAGCCCCTCGGGCAGCTGTTCCACAAAATCTTTAGCCTGAGCTATTTCAAGGGCTTCCCACATCTCCTTCCGGGTAGCATCGGGTTTTCCGAAAAGGAGATTGTCCGCAATAGTGCCGCTGAACAAAAAGGCTGTTTGAGGGATAAAACCGATTCTCTTACGGAGAGCCTGAGTGGACATATAGCGGATATCCACACCGTTTAAGTCAATGGAACCGTAACTAACATCATAGTATCGCGGTATCAGGTTGACGAGGGTGGACTTGCCGCTCCCGGTGCCGCCTATTATTGCCGTGGTTTGGCCGGCTTTTACGCAAAAGCTTATGGAACTTAAAACGGATGCCTCCGCCCCGGGGTAACAAAAATATACATCATTAAACTCAAGGGTGGGGGTCACCTTTGCGAGAATAACCGGTGTGTCGGGTTCCGTTATTTTAGTATTTATTTCCAGCACTTCATTAATGCGGTTGGCGGATATTGCCGCCCGGGGAAGCATAATGAACATTTCCGCAGCCATGGCAACGGCGGATATCATCATAAACAGGTATACCAAAAACGCCTGCAAATTGCCTACTGCGGTTTCGATTTGTATTCTGTCCTCAGGGATTGAAATATCCAAAGCATTAAGTTGACTGCTGGTGATACCCATTATGGAAACCGCCAACAAAAAGATTAAAAGTACGGCCACAGGCAGAATACCGGCCATAAAGCGGCTTATCCGCAGTGTTAAAGAGGTCAGGTCCTTGTTGGCCTGTCTGAAACGCTCATCCTCGTAAGAACTGCGGTTAAAAGCGCGTATTACCCTTATCCCCGAGAGCTTTTCCCGCAAAATGCGGTTGAGCATATCGGTTTTCTTTTGAACCGTTTCAAACATGGGGATAATTTTTTTGGCCACCAATACGGCAATAAGTACGACAATGGGGATTACAATGAACATTATGGAAGAAAGTCCCTTGTTGATGCTGAAAGCCATTATCGCTCCGCCTATCATCATAATGGGGGCGGTAATAAGTGTGCGCAGGATAGTCATCAGCATATCCTGTATTTTGTTTATATCATTGGTGTTTCTTGTAATCAGGGATGCCGTGCCTATTGAGTCAATATCGCACTGCGACAGACTTTCCACATGGAAAAACAAGGCCTGACGAACTCCTTTGCCAAAGCCCGTTGCCGTGCGGGCGGAACAGTAGTTTGATACAACTGCACAAAGGGCGGACATAGCAGCCAGAAAAAGCATTATCAATCCCATGAGCAGGATATAGCCCCGCCGGCCTTTATTGATGCCGTCGTTGATAATGTCGGCGAGTATTTTCGGCAGAAGCAGGGAAAGTCCTGAATGAGCCATTGAAAAAATTACGGATAGAGCCGCAAAATACTTAACAGGTTTTAAAAATCTGAGAAGCTTGTACAAAACATCCTCCGAACATGTGTAAAGCTTATCAGCTTTACATCAGAATCTTCTTTATCTCAGGTAAAAACTTTTTAGTGTCTATGTTTTCCAACCGGTGCGCGTCGGTTCCATAGTTAAAATAGGCGCCTGTCTCTTTGCCGATATTCCATAATCGTCGGCCGAACACCGGATCGCCCAAAATAGCGCCGACATTTATTTCCCAAGCGGTGCAGAACTCCACGCTCTTTTCCATGAGTTCCCCGAGTTCGTTGTCGCTGATAGCGGCGGTAAGAACACAGCGGTCTTCAAATGCTTTTACAAAGCGTCCTATCAGGGGATGGGCAATACAATCGGCAAAGCCCGTTTCAATTATACCGTCCACAATATCCAGTGCATATAGGGCGTAACCTCTGGGACTTTTGTCTTCGGGCTGCCCCCAAAAACTTAAATGAAAGTGGTTGCAGGAGTAAAGCCTATAGTCCAAAGCGGCTCTGACTTCTTCACTTTCCAAGGTTTTTCCGGAAGCGTAGGCGGATAATTCGCCGCTGAAGAGAATTTTAATATTCGGTTTAAGAGCAAGGGCCTCCTGGCGCAGCCTGTTAATATGGTCAATAAAGTCCCGATCCGTTATGTTGTCATTAAAATGGTCGGTAATTGCAATTGCTGACAAACCGGCGGCAACTGCCGTTTTCACAATGTCTTCAAAGGTCATTTCAGTCTTTGCACATCCCGAAAAATCGGTATGGATGTGCAAATTGCTTTGTGAGAGAATGTCAAGGTCGTAGACGGGTTCCTTCAAAAGCATTCCGTTTCTCCCGTTTAAGACTCGGCTTTAGTCGTTTCTTCGGTTGTTGAGCCTTCAGTTTCGCTTGCTTCATCTGACAGTTCGGGTGTTGTAAAGTCCTCCTGTGTTGTCGGTGCGGCGGTTGTCGGCTTGCGTTTATCCCCATCGGCGGTTTCCTGCTCCGAGGAGGCTTGGATTGCACTCACATAGTAACCCGGTTCCCTCTTAGTTTCCCGGAGCGTGATTTTTACAAATTTATCCGCCGTAGGTTCCACCGGATTCCCCGTGTTATCCCAAGGAAAGTCGGCAAACTTGAGGTAACTGACATAGAGGGTGAGGGAGCCGCCTTTTTTTTCTATTTTTGTGACCTTCGGAGTATAAATGGGGTCTACGGCGGTAACCTGAATTACAAAACAATCCTTTTCGGGCAAATATGTAAAAGTATAGCCCGGCCCCTCTACAGTTGAGTAAACTGGCGGGAACTCTTCCCCGAAAAGGGTTTTAAAATGCTCTAAAATATCCGAGGACGGAACTATCAAACCGATAGGTTCTTTGGTGGAAAACGGGTAGCCTTTATTTAAAAAGTCCTCGGATTTTACAAGCCGCCAAATTGCGCTGTCCAACAGGTCGGACATATCGGCCTTGCTTATATCGTCGTAGGGGTCAGGGTCGTTTCGCACAACTTCCGCCAAAAAAGTTTCATACTCTAATTTCTTAGCGATGTTATCCGTGAGTTTTTTTACGGAGTTTACACCGAAAACAATGAGGGTAACTGCCCCCACCAAAGCCAGAATAACTATAGCCAAACCAAGCGGAAAAGCCCAGGCGTGCGCTCTTTCTCTTTGTTTTGCTTTTTTCGGTTTCTGATTTTTTTTCATAAACTTTCTCTCCGGCGGTGTTTTTTAATAATCACCTTATTTGGCCGTTGCCGAATATTATATATTTTTCACTTGTAAGTTTTTCAAGCCCCAAAGGACCGCGGGNNCGAACTCTCCTCCGTCGGTAAAGCGGGTGGATGCGTTTACATAAACGGCCGCCGCATCCACCTCGTTGAGAAAACGCATGGCGTTGCCGTGATTTTCGGTTATAATGCATTCGCTGTGGCCGCTGCCGTAGCGGGTAATATGCTCAATGGCCTCATCAAGGCTGCCGACAATTTTTGCCGCAATGATATAATCCAGATATTCCCTGCTCCAATCTTCTTCTTCGGCAGCAGAGGCATCCCTAATAATTGAACAAACTTCGGCATCGCCCTTAATGACCACATTTTTTTCACGAAGTCTTTTTACTATTTCCGGCAAAACTTTTTTGGCTATATCTCTGTGGATTAACACGGTTTCACAGGCGTTGCATACGGAGGGGCGGGAGGTTTTGGCGTTAAAAACTATTTCAGCGGCCATGTTGAGATCCGCACTGCAGTCCACGTAAGTATGGCAGTTGCCCACTCCCGTTTCAATAACGGGGATGGTTGAGTTTTCCATAACGGCATTTATAAGCCCCGCTCCGCCACGGGGGATAAGAACATCCACATATTCATTGAGCTTCATAAGGGCATTGGCGCTTTTGCGGGAGGTGTCTTCTACAAGCTGTATGCAATCCTTTGGCAAGCCTGCGCTTTCAAGGGCGTCCCGCATTACTTCAACAATGGCTTTGTTGGAATAAATAGCTTCCTTGCCGCCCCGCAGAATAACGGCGTTGCCCGCTTTGAGGCAAAGGGCGGCGGCATCGGAACTGACATTCGGCCGCGCTTCATAAATGACGGCAATAACTCCCAAGGGTACGCTTATTTTTTGAATCCGCAAACCGTTGGGGCGGGTGGCTCCGGATAAGGTTCTGCCAACGGGGTCGTCCATGGCGGCAATTTGGTTTACGCCTTCCGCCATAGAGCGGACCCGGTCTTCACTTAGACTCAATCTGTCCAACAGGGCGGAGGAAAGTCCCGCTTTTTTGCCGTTTTCCAAATCTTTAAGATTGGCTTTAATAATGCTCCGGCTGTTATCAATTAAAGCCGAAGATATTGTGTTGAGGGCCTTGTTCTTCAGATTTCCCTGAACACAGGCTAAAAACCTTTTAGCACATACCGCATTTATACCTGTTTCCTTGAGTGTAAGCATATAGATCTCCTTAAAAAGCTTTGCAGTCAGAATTTAGAATGTGAATTAATCTTTGATATCACTCTGTTTTTTAAAGAATGTACCGAGCGCCCCGCCTTCCAACAGCTCATAAATAGCCTCGGGATCGCTGCCGTTCATTACAACGGTGTCAATGCCTGCCTCGGTTGCCAGTTTGGCCGCCTGCAGCTTTGTTATCATCCCGCCGGTCCCCCGGCTTGTTCCGGCGCTGGCGGCAAGGGCAAGGATATCTTCAGTTATCCGTTCCACAAAGGGGATAAGTTCGGCGTTTTTATCCTGTCTGGGGTTGGCGCTGAAAAGGCCGTCTATGTCGGACAGAATAACCAGGGCATCTGCGCCTATAAGCTTGGCAACATTGGCCGACAAACTGTCATTATCACCGTATACAATCTCTTCAACCGCCACACTGTCGTTTTCATTCACAATGGGGATGGCGCCGTACTCAAAAAGTTTTTCAAAGGTATTTATAAGGTTGTTCCTGCGTTCTTCATTTTCAATATCGCTGCGGGTAACAAGCAGTTGCCCTATGGTCTGCCCGAATTCACCGAAGAGTTTGTCGTACATAAACATAAGCTCACACTGACCCACGGTAGCCGCAGCCTGTCTGCCGGGAGTATCCGTCGGGCGACCGGGTGAACCGAGTTTTCCGACGCCTACTCCGATGGCGCCGGAGGTAACAAGCACCACCTCAAGGCCGGAGTTGTGAAGGTCGGACAGTACCTGCGAGAGCTTGGCCATGCGGTGGATATTGGTTTTGCCGTTTTCATGGGTCAGGGTTGAGGTTCCAACCTTGAAAACTATTCTTTTTACGCTTTTAAAAGGGTTCATAAAAATTCTCCCGGAATTTGCCGTTTAACATGGCGGCGCAAAGTTATAGAATAACCGTTCGGATTATATCATATTCAGAAGGTTTTCATCAATAAAGACGTATTACAACAGGGTTTGCCTGATAAAACTCCCTTTTTTGGCTTAACTCGACAGGGGTATATCAGGAGGGTTATCGGCTGTTTCAAAAACAAGGGTAAGGGTTCCCAAGGTAATAGAATCCCCGTGATTAATAGGCGCCCTTTTTTTAATTTCCGCCGAGTTTACCAAAACTCCGGCGGAAGACCGGGTGTCTGCAATATACCAACCTTTACGGCGCCGGGATATTACCGCATGAAGGCGGGAAACGGTGGGGTAGGAGAGTATTATGTCGCAGTTTTTACTGCGGCCAAGCGAGTTTTCACCCGGGCTTAGGGGGAGCCTGTCCCCGTTGGCGGTGTTAAGCAAATATGCGGCGGGTTCGGCAGATTTGAAGCGCCTGAACAACATCAGGCAGCAAACAGCCAGAATAAAACTGCCGAGTATTGGGATTGTAATTCTAAGAACCGGTGCTAAAAAACTCATAATCAACCCCGAAAAAAAGTTGGGAATAAAACTTGAAGCAAAATCACCGTTTTGTTATTCAAACGGTTTACCCGTGCTTGCATCATATACTTGCTGAAAAACCGCTATATGAGCGCCGGAAACAGGCTTGTCTATATGCATAGAACCGAAAAACCAGCGCTTGAAAGTGCAGGAATTGCCCAACTCTTCAAAATATGTGTTAAGCCCCGTGATGCGTACGGACTCGTTCTCAGGCAATTTGAGGAAACCCTTAATTTTCATGGGAGGCTCATGGGTAATAATAACGTCGACCTCGCAGCCCGCCTTTTCCAGATTTTCACAACCCTCAAGCAACTCGGTACGGTTGGGTATTTCACTGCGGGACCAGTTATTGTTTTCAAAACGGATGTCAAAATCCGGGCTCTCGCCGCCGCCCATTGTGAAGAACTTCATTCCTTCAATAGTAAAAATCTGACCACGCATCAAATGGTAAAGATTGCCTCCAATTCGGCGCACCTTGCCGCCGTTCCATTCGCTGATTTTGTATTGTTCAAGCAACTCAAAGTTTTCATGAGTTCCGTCAATAAAACAGATGTTGAATTTGCTCTTATCTAATTTACGGAGTATTTTTTGTTCTTTTTTTGAGCCGTCCCAAATAAAACCGAAATCTCCGCAGATGATTAGGGTATCGCCTTTTTTCAGCTTCTTAATTCTTGTTTTTTGAAAGCGGCTGAAATCTCCGTGAGTGTCGCCGGTTACATAGACCATAAGTTCATTACCCCTGTTGTATTTTATCTTAAGTCGGTTTATTTTTTTATCAATCGGTGATATAATCCTTTCTACATATCATACATCATTTGGCGGTGCATTGTCTATGAAAAAAGCGATAATCTTTGTCTGTTTAGTTACAATAATCTTAACTTCTTTCCCCGTCATGGTGTCAAATGCCGCTTTTAAAGGCGTGTTGGAAAAAGTAAAAACCCATGCGGATATTATTCTTATGGTGAATTTAGAGGACGGCAACAGCATCATAGAAAAAAATGCTGATAAAAAGTCAATGCCCGCCTCTTTTGTAAAAATTACCACCGCTATTTTGGTTTTGGAAAATTGCCCTGATTTAGAGGAGCCGGTAACCGTTTCAACTAATGCCGTAAGAGTGTTGGCGAATACTTACAGTTCCGTCGCAAACCTGAAACCCGGCGAAATACTTTCCGTTCAGGATTTATTATACAGCTTACTCGTGTCAAGCGCCAATGACGCCGCAACGGTATTGGCGGAGCATGTAGCCGGTGATATCGAAAGTTTTGTCGGACTTATGAACGAAAAAGTCAGAGCCTTGGGTTGTGAAAGCACCAATTTTATAAACCCTCATGGCCTGGACAACCCGGAACAGTACACAACAGCAAGGGACATGGTAACCATTGTGCGCCATGCTCTGACCTTTCCTTTGTTTGAAGAAATTACATCCACATTCCGCTATACCGTGCCCGCCACAAACAAAAGCAGAGAAAGAAAACTTATAAGCACCGTCTCTTTTATGAATCCGGGCATTAAAGATTATTATTATGAATACGCAACCGGGATTAAAACGGGAACTACAACAGGTGCGGGGCGCTGTGTTGTTTCAAAAGCGTCTAAAGACGGTTATTCTTACCTTATTGTGGTAATGAACGCACCTATGGTCAATATTGACTCAGACCCCATTTTGGAAAACACAGCCTTTACCGACAGTAAGGCTTTGTTTGAATGGACCTTTAAGAATATTCGGCTGAGAACGGTGGCTGAAGCCGGGCGTGTTGTGGGAGAGGTACCCCTGAAACTCTCCTTAAAAACCGACCATGTTCAGCTTGTGCCGGAAAAGGAGTTTGCCGCCTTAGTGCCCATAGGGGAGGGGGCGGAGAGCGTACTTGTGGAAATAGTGCCGGAAAGCATACCCGAAAAGCTTGAAGCGCCGGTAAAAAAAGGTCAGATTATAGGTAAGGCAAGGGTGCTGTATGCCGAAGAAGAAGTAGCCATTTTTAATCTGGTCGCCAATGAGGATATTGACAGGAGCTTTTTGCTTTATCTGGGTTCTCTCATAAAAAAACTTGCTTCCACTTTTGTATTCCGCCTGATAATGTTGATTGTCGCTTTATGCACGGGGTTCTTTTCTTTGTTGCTCTTTTTGAGATGGAGAAACAAGAAAAAAAGAAGAAAAATCAGGGTTCTTACATATAGAGATATAAGTAGAAAATAAAAAGAGGGAGTGAAAAACACTCCCTCTCAGCCTGTCGAAGAACCTTG
>DCTF01000036.1 GCA_002329225.1 Ruminococcaceae bacterium UBA1447 | reverse complement strand
TTTTGCTTTGTTCAGTAAACATTTAGTAGTTTTGAGGCTTTCCGGTCAGGATTCCGCCATAGTCGAAGGTGTTGAGCATATAGTCCTTAATTTTACTTTCACGAGCAATATCAGTGTATTCACTAACATATATAACAGCATTCTTATAACGGATTACGGTTGAAGAATAAAAATAATTGTCAAAAGGAATAAATTTAATGTTAAAGTTGCGCTCATATCTGCTTGACCATGCAATAAATTGGCCGTTTTCATAGTATGAGGGTTTGTTTACCGGAATCAATTTTTAAATATGGTTTTGATTTTTCTTTTGAATCTTCAGTGTATAATAAACTCGAATCGCGAGCAAATCCTTCCTTCATAATCATGGATTGATTATCATCAACAATCTTGCCCTTTAAAGCGACTTTTTTTATTGTGCCCAATAATGCTACCCGGTCATCAAGACCTTTTCCGTCAAAATATGTGATGTTCCTCATAGCATCAATTTCGGTGTCCGCCTTAACTATAACTTGCCAAGTTCTGATACACTTCATGTAAATAAGAACTGATAATAAAATACAAATAGGGAGGGCAATAAGAAGTGCCTTTTTTGCTTTTTTCATAGGTCAACACCCTTTACACACTCATTTTGTTTTTAGAATATGCTATTTGCAACATCCCTTTTCAAGGTTCACATTACTCGTTTTGTTCAGATTTGTCAATGAATATAATGTAAACAATAAATTAATGATTCTGTTTCACATATTAAACTTGGTACTGTTATGGCATAGTATATCAGACAAGCAGATGCCCCGATAAGGACCGCCTGCTTGTTTTTGCCGAATATCCAAATGCAAAGGATAGAGAGTTCGGTTAGGGCACGGTGACAGTGTAAGCATTTTCAAAAGAATAGATGAGGGTTTCTTTAACCGGCAACTCCATACATTCCGTTAAGGCTCTTCGATACAGCGCCAACTGGCCGGAATAACGTTGCAATAAACCCTGCCGGTCTATTCCTCTGTCCGTTTTATAATCCAAAATCACTAAACCGCCGTCTTCGAGGAAAGCACAGTCAACTATCCCCTGCACTACCACATATTCATCTTGGGCATATTCGGGGAGTTCGGTGTAAAGCTCACGGGCGGGTATTTGAATTGTAAACTTCTGTTCCCGCCAAACCTCTTGCGCCGAAAAAATTCTTCGGGCGGTTTCGCTTTTAAAGAAAGTTTGAATCTTGTTTACATCGAGTTCTTCCCCCTCCTGCCGTGTTAAAAAGCCGCTTTCAATCAGTCTTGCCCGTTCCGCTTCAAAGTCCGCAGCGGCATTAAGGTAGTCGGCATACTGCATAAACTTGTGAATGGCAGTCCCCCGCTGAGCCGGAGTAAGACCCGTTTCGCTTATAAAGGCCGGTGTTTTTGATGCGAAAAACTCCGCATTAAAGTCTTCGGTATCCACATCGGATGCGGCACGCTTGGCAACCACTTTTGTAAGTTCACTGTAAGGATAGATATAGGAAAGTCTTTTTTCAATTTCACTTAAAAGGCCGGGGTTCGGGGGCGGGGTCATTTTGTCGTCAGGGGCTTCTTCCGTGTACTCGCCCACATCACTCCAAGATACCGAAAGCTCAAAGTCCGCCGGAAGGATTATATCGTCATCCGCACAGGCATTTTTTCGGAGTTCTCCGGCATCGGGGTGGCGCAAAGCCGCCATAAGAATCCAGTCGGAAAAACTGCCGGAGTTCATTACCGGGAAGGGGTCAATCTTTTGTGAGGAACGAATGTTTAAGGCAAGTTTTTCAAGTTTTTTTGACGGATTTTTCATTGCCATAACGGTAATCAGCCGTTCCCTCGCCCTGGTCATTGCCACATACAGAACCCGCATTTCTTCAGATGCATCGGTGCTCCCGGCGGAAATAATCGCCGCCTGTCTGCTGAGTGTGCTGAACTGCCTGAATGTGCTTACATCCTTACGGTTTAAGCCGATACCCGTCTGAGAACTTAATACTATATTGCCTGAAAGAGAGCCTGTGTTAAACCCTGCTGAGCAGTCCGCAAGAATACAGACGGGGAATTCCAAGCCTTTGCTTTTGTGTATGCTCATAATCCGCACCACGTCAGCCGCTTCGGAAAGTTCCGCCGCAGGTGATAAATCGCCCTTGTTTTTGTTCAGTTTGTCAATAAAGCGTATAAAACCGGAAAGGCCCATGTGACCCGCCGCCTCATAAGTGTTTGCATAGTCCTGCAAAAGGTGTAAGTTTGCCCGCCGTTGTTCGCCGCCTGCATTGGCGGCGGAAAGAGCCAGCCAACCCGTTTCCTCCAAAAGACGGCGTACAAATTCACCTGACGAGAGTGTGGCGCCGAGCATTCGGAACTCTTCCAAGCGCTTTAAAAAGTCATTGCATTTTACATTGCCTTCCTCCGCTCCCCTGACTACACAAGAATAGAGGGCAGTTTTACGCTGAGGAATCCTCAACTCCGCAAGTTCATCGGGAGTAAAGCCGAAAACCGGCGACAGCATTACGGTGAGCAGGGGGATATCCTGTAAGGGATTATCCAAAACCCGCATCAGAGAAAGTATAAAGGCGACTTCCTGAGTTTCCAAAAATCCGGTTGTAAGTTCTGAATACGCCGGCATATTGTATTTTGAAAACTCTTCCAAAAACACGGGGGCCTTACCCTGAACGGAGCGCATAAGCACGCAAAAGTCCCTGTATTCGGCGGGACGGGTCCCTTTTTTATCCGTCACAGCCAAGCCTTCTTTAATCATGTTGCCGATTAGCTCAGCAATATACCGGGCTTGAATTATTATTCTTTCCTGCGCATTTTCCTCCGGCGTTTCTATGATATGAAGGTGAGTTTCCGGCAGATCGGAATCCGGATAAACGGCGCCGGGCACAAGGGCTTCTTCCCTGCCGTAGTCCACTTCGCCGACATCTTTGCTCATAAGTTGGCCGAAAACCAGGTTTGCAAAGCCCGTTACCCCTTTACGAGAGCGGAAATTGGTACCCAAAATTACCCTTGCCGGATAGTTTTTATCCTCGTACAGCGGCAGAGCGCCGAGCCTTTGTGTAAATATTTCCGGCATGGCCTGCCTGAAGCGGTAAATACACTGTTTAACATCCCCCACCAAAAAGAGGTTTTGTCCGTCTTTTGAAAGAGCCTCAAACAGGCAGTCCTGGGCTTTGTTTACATCCTGGTATTCGTCAACCAAGATTTCCCGATAACTTTTTGACATCTGTCGGGCAAGGGGAGTTCTCTCAAAACTTCCGTCGGGTTTGAAGGTAACAAGCAAGGCCAAAGCCATGTGCAGAACATCGGAAAAATCGGCACCGTTAGCCTCTTTTTTCAGTCTTGAAAACTCCCGTTCAAAACCTCTCACCGTTTCTACCAATTTCTCCACAATCGGGCTTAAATACTCCAGGTCCTCACGGTGTTCATCTTCCGCAGCGCAAAAATGTTTTGCAAGGCTGCCCAGAATATTTTTATATTCGTCACGGGTTCCCTTTAGCCTCTCTTTCAAAAGGCTTTCGCCCCTGAAACTCCCGAGCCGATCATATTCCAGGTTTTTAACGGCACCGACCGCCTCATCCCATGAGCCTTTTTCCAGCACTCCAACCAAATGCAGGAGCAAATTTTTGTCGGATATAAAGGCGGGTTCATATTTTTCTTTTAAGTTCTCGTCCTGTTCAAGTTCTTTCAATGCTTCTTCATTCTGCTTTAAGCAAAACCGCACGGCTTTAAGGGCATATTCGATTATTACCTTACCCCACACACTTTTGACTGCCGTATCTTTTGTATTAAAAGGTAAGGCAAGAGCGTCAAGCCAAGCGGACGGGTCCGGGTAAGCCTGTGATTCGTTGTGTATTTTTATTATGTATTCGCTTAAAAGCCTGTCGTCATTGTTTTGAATAAGCAGCTCTATCAGAGCAAGGGCGGCTTCCGATCCGTCGCCGTATAAGTCCTCTATTACTTTTTCAGATGCATCGGCACGCAGGATGCTTAAATCGCCCTCATCCAGAATACGGTAGTCGGGGTTTATGTTAAGCAGGTGAAAGTTATCCCTCACTAAGGTGTTGCAAAAACTGTCGATGGTGCTTATTTGCGCAAACGGGAGCATCAACTGTTGGCGGCGCAATCGCTCATCCCGGGGATTTTGCTCAATGCAGCGGGTCAGGGCTTCCGAAATACGTTGGCGCATTTCACCCGCCGCCGCTTTTGTGAAAGTTACGGTCAGCAATTCTTCAATACCGCAGGGATTAACGGAGGCGGTGATTCTGCCTATAACCCGCTCCACGAGCACCGCCGTTTTGCCGGAGCCCGCCGCCGCACTGACTAACAGGGTGCCGTCCGTTGCGTTAATTGCCTTTAACTGGTCAGGCGTCCATTTCATCTAAGCTCCACCTCCTCTTCATTGAGCAGTTCAAGCGCCTCTTCATGCTTTATTCTTTTAACGGTGCGGACAGGCATACCCTCTTCCCTGCGGCAAACTGTTTTATAGTCGCAGTAGTTACATGCCAAAGCACCGTAGCCGCTCTCGGAAGGCAGCGCCGGAATTTTACCGTTGCAGAGTTTCT
>DCTF01000054.1:5798-16033 GCA_002329225.1 Ruminococcaceae bacterium UBA1447 | reverse complement strand
TCAGCCGGACAATCACAAAGATGAATGTGTCGGGGCCGAAGATTCCCCATAAAGGTTCCGGAGGTTTGGGAGCCTCGGTCAACGGCGAGATTGTGCGGGTCGCCTCGTCATACAGCAGGAACTGCGGGTAATCGGGATTGTCGAATACCGTCACCTGTTCGGGTGCATATAGAATGTAGGTGATTAAACTGTTGTAATCGTTACAATCGTGCATATGGAACATCTCCCGCACAAACCAGGTATATTCCGGATAGGAGCAGGTGGATGCGTCGATCTGACCGTCTGCGGAAAGATGGTTATGACCGTCGTCAATCGCCTGAACATAGTCTTCACCGAGCGTACCTTCGAGGGTTGNNCAGCTTGAATATTTGGTGTCGATAACGGCATCGTTCATCTCATCCCAGCTTTCAATTGCGGGGGAGACCTGGTGTCCGTATTTGGAAACAATTCCGAAATGGACGCCGTTTTCCATGGCGGAATCTATTAGGTTTGTGTTTTTCGTTTGAACATTGTAATGATAATTGTCGATGCGTTCGACAAGTCCGGCGTAGGTCACAGGATCGGTGATGATTTTCTCTTTTGCACTCTCATAAAACTCATCGGGAATCAAAGACCACATACCGGGCATGGAACCGAAGCTCTGCATCATTACCTCTTCGTAAACTCGATCAAGACACTGTTCGACAACTTCATCGGCAAAAGCGCCTGCGACGTGAAACACACCGGCCTTGTAAAGTACCTGAGCAATTGCGGCGCCCAGCTCGCGGTTGGGGTTGTCGCTTAACATAGTGTCGATATAACGGCAGATGGCAAGGGGAGCAAACTCGATTTGTCCGTTGTAGGGTTCGCCGGCACATTTGACGCCGTTGCAGGCGGGGGCGGAAAGAGCCATGTTGTTGATTTTTTCGTCGCCGAACTGTTGCAGATAGGCCATCAAAATGTTTGAGCCCATGCTGAAACCTTCAAGGTTTACTTTATCATGGCCGGTACCTTCGCGGATATAGTCGATGTATTTGTCAAGGTCTTTTACGATATCCATCGGGTCGGTGCGCCAGTCGTAACAAAAGGCGAAACGGCTGTCCTCAGTATAGGGTTCAATAGGACCGCCATAGGTCCAGTTGATTCCGGTATCGGCGGGCGGCGTGCCGTCCGGATTGAGCGCCATATCCCCGAGAACTCTGTTGGCGGCGGGAATCAGTGCGTCAGCTAAACGGTCCCAGTCACCCGTTACGGCAAAAGCGGCCAAACTGAAAAAGGTCTGAGCGTCCAAGGCGGCAATTATCTTGTCAGCCGGCGGCGGGAACAGAACTTCCTCATAATCCGTGCCGGGGTAACGGACAATATCCTTTGTTGCAATACCGGTGATATGCACGGTCGGCACAACCTCGTAACCGGGTGGATAGCCAGACGCGGAAAACAGCGGAAGCGATGACACCAGTATGACCGCCGAAAGAACGGCGGCAACAGCTTTTTTCCATACATGCTTAAACATTAACATTCTCCTTTTCGGACAAAACCGATTATTATTTATTATTTCATCAGAGCGAAAGCGTCGCGCACGGAATAGTAGGAAGGCTTTTCGCCCCCCTCGCAGTCGACGAGTCCCCAGCGGGTTTCGGTGGGACAATCCCCCTGTCCGCAGATGTAGCAACGTTCGGCATCGGTATAACAATAAATGAAAGCGCCGCAAAGATAGGGTATGCGGTAAAGACGGGGCAGGATGTCACGGTAAAAATCCGCCTGCCCTTTGGGCGTGTGGGGGTAACCCGGGATATATGTGCGCTTCGGCAGTTCGCGGTATAGGTGATTGGTCAGGTCGCTGTTAAAAATCAAATCGTAGTAGCGGGAGGGGTCGCCGCCTCCGACTTTAATTACGTGATCGCGCAGACGCGGGGGCAGTTTTTCCACAAAGGGGAGGATGTTATCCTTTGCCTCCTGCGGGGCGCGCACTCCGTATTTTTGCAAAACTGCTTCTTTTTCAGCCGGGCTTTTCGCCTCGCCGCCGCTGATATAGCCGAACTCCTGCAGTATTACGGGTTTGCGTGTGTATGCCCACAGATGCCGCAGCATCAGATCAAAAAACCAAAGATAACCGCCGACGTTTGAAAAACATCCGATGTAGATATCTATACCTACATAATCGCAATAGGGGAGATAAGGCTTCATGAGCATGTGCAGGTCAGCCTGAGGGCCTGCGGAATTATATCCTATGAGAACATCGCCTCTTTCGGGATACATTGCCTTGAGCTGAACCCCGATGAAGCGTGCCGCCTCTTTTAAAGTAAGGGGAATGGTAAAGTGAGGGATGCCCATCTCGTTAGTGACCTGATAGGCATCGACTATGCCCTTTAAGTCACGCAGGAAGAACAGAGCAATTTCCCCGAGCCGCGCCTCGTTTTCCAGCAGACGGAAGTCAATGCCGGCATCGAGATAATCCCGAGGGTAGGGCGTTACAGCCATAACTTTAATGCCCTGCTGCACATATGACTCCGCTCGCCTTTTAAATCCCAGATAAGAGTCGGATAAACTGCCGTCCTCATTGTAGGGGAAAGGGATATCAAAGCGGCCCCAACGGATATTCGCCTTTTTGATTTGCTCGTAATTTTCATCGGGGTGGCAGACACCGCAAAGAAAACCGCGCTTGCGCAGGGCCTCCGTTTCTTTGCTTGATGACGGTATAACCAGGGATTTCGCCAAACTGAGCGGGACATAGCGCAGGCCGTATTTGATCTGATCAATGACATGGCACTCCATAGTTATTGACTTTCCTCCTCAAGCATTTCGATCATTTTTTCAACTTCATCATTGTTTTCGTTTTGTTCGGCAATGAGTGCGCGGCGTTCATTGAGTTGGATATACATTTTTTCGCGCTTCTCTCCGACCAAATCATAAAACAGATAGGGAATCATTTTTATCACGCTCGGCAATAAGCCGATGCCGTTATACAGGAAGAATACTTTCTGGTAAACAAGTTTACTCCCTTGTGACCAGGGCAGCATGGGGATAGAAGGATCATAGCCCGACCACTTGAACAAGAATATCGTCAGCAAGGCGTTAATCGGCGATGTGACTTTTGTGATGAGGTCGGTAAGGATGTTTATTGTGCCGTCGGGCCGCTCGCCGGTCACAAATTCGGTGTAATCGTTGATTTCCCTCTCCAGCTCGCCCTCAAACACCTTTGCCGGACCGTTGTTGAGAGCGTTTAAGCCGTAGAAGAAACCGTAAATAGCCATGATTATCCATTTGCGGTCCACTAAAAACCAGCCGAATCCGCAGATTGCCGCCGCAGTGAGGAGGTCCCACACACGCAGTCCGATGACGGCGTTTCTGTTGTTGTTCTTGAACAGCTTCTGGAACCTGGGTATTAATCCGATGCTCAGATAGTTGAAAATCGTGTTGGGCATATAGGCTAAGGATGCATACATCACGCCGCCGAAAATCTCCATCTGAGTGACAACATCCCAGGCATAACCGCCGGAACTCCACCAGCTGACGGAGAAGTTTGCCAAGAAGTTTCTGCGTGCATACTTGTTTTTGAGGATATAAAAAATAGACTTTGTAATAGGGGCGGGGTCAGGCTGAAGGATGATGCGCTCTCTGCAGCCGATTGCCATGGCTATGTTGCTGATTGCACCGAGGGAAGTCGCAACGAATGCTATAATCGTGAATACCGTAGACATCGGAGCATTGATATAGCCCTTATTGTTGAGTTCCATCAGCGGGAGGAAGGTGAGATATACAATTTGAGAACCGGTTCCGCCGATGTAGTTGTTAAGCAGAGCAACAGTGATTCGGTCTTTCGGGTTGGGGGACATCAGTGTAGTCATGTTATTGCGCGGGATGGAATAAATTGTCGAGAAAGTTTCCTGTGCAAACAGCGTTACAAATACAAAAATTATTTTTTTCGGGTCATCACCGGCGCTGTTGCCCAGGAAAGAGGCGCCGCTGTACAGGACAGCCGTGCTCAAAAAATAAGGAATTGTTGCAAACATGATATATGGGCGGGCTTTGCCCCAACGGGTTCTGGTTCTGTCATATGCCATGCCCATGATGGGATTGTTAAGTACGTCGTAAATACCGATGAGCGTCAGTATGGCCGTGACGTAGATCATGTCAATTTTAAGGACGTTGACAAAGTACAGCATGCGGTAGTAGTTGAGCGCGGTCAGCAAGCTTGATGCAAACTCGGCTAAGGCGGGGAAAGAGAGTTCCTTAACCGTCAGAACTCTGGTGTGAAACATTCGTGCCGCAATGTCGCTGTAATTGTGGAGTTCCTTTTTGTCAATTGAAGCCGCCGCATTCTTTTCAGCACCGAAAACGATTTTCGTTAAAGATCTTTTATTTTTTTTCAAGCTTTCACCTCAATTCGGAAAAGCGCTTTAATTCCTCACATGAAAAAGGTCTTGGTTAAAGCGCCTGATGTCTATTGGCTTTCTTCCTCAAGCATTTCAATCATTTTTTCGACTTCTTTATTCTTTCCGTCATCCTGTTCGGCAATAAGCGCACGGCGCTCGTTGAGCTGAAGGTACATCTTTTCGCGTTTCTCCCCGACCAGGTCATAGAATAAATAGGGAATCATCCTTACCACATGCGGCAATAAGCCGATTCCGGTGAACAGAAAGAAAACTTTTTGGTAAACGAATTTGTTTCCCTGCGACCAGGGCAGCATGGGAATGGAGGTGTCATAGCCCGACCACTTGAACAAAAATATCGTCAGCAAGGCGTTTATCGGCGATGTGACTTTTGTTATGAGGTCGGTGAGGATGTTGATAGTGCCGTCAGGCCGTTCGCCGGACATATACTCCGTGTAGTCGCTGATTTCCCNNTTTCCCTGCCCAACTCGGCTTCGAAAACGTTCGCCGGGCCGTTGTTGAGGGCGTTCAAACCGTAGAAGACGGCATAAATTGCAATAATAATCCATTTTCGATCCACAAAAAACCAGCCCAAAACGCACATGCCCACCGCCGAGAAGAGGTCCCACAGACGNNAGACGCAGCCATATAACAGCATTCCGGTTGTTATTTTTGAATAACTTCTGGAACTTGGGGATAAGTCCGATGCTCAGCGGGTCAAGAATGTTGTAGGGCAAATAGGCAAGGAAGGAATAAAATGAACCGCCGAAAATTTCCATCTGGGTGACCACATCCCAGGAATAGCCGCCGGAACTCCACCAGCTGACAGCGAAGTTTGCAATAAAGTTCCTGCGAGCATACTTGTTTTTAAGGATATAAAAAATTGACTTTGTAATGGGGGCGGGATCCGGCTGAAGAATGATACGCTCTCTGCAGCCGATAGCCATGGCGATGTTGCTGAATGCTCCTATGGAAGCCGTAATGAACGTTACAATCGCAAAGACCGAAGACATGGGTGCGTTGATATAGCCTTTGTTATTGAGTTCCATCAGGGGGAGGAAAATAATGTAGACCAGTTGGGCACCGGCCTCACCTATATAGGTGTTAAGCAGACCGACGGTGATTCTGTCCTTCGGGTTGGGCGACATCAGCGAGACCATGTTGTTGCGCGGGATGGCATAAATGGTCGAGAAAGTTTCCTGTGCAAACAGCATAATAAAGACAAATATGATTTTCTTCGGGTCGTCACCGGCGCTGTTGCCGAGAAACGAAGCTCCGCTGAACAGGATGGCCGTACTTAAAAAATACGGGAGAGTTGCAAACATGATATATGGGCGGGCTTTACCCCAACGGGTTCTGGTTCGGTCATACGCCATACCCATGATGGGATTGTTAAGCACGTCGTAAATGCCGATGAGCGTCAGTATGGCCGTGACATAGATCATATCAATTTTAAGGACATTGACAAAGTACAAAGTACGGTAATAGGTGATTCCGCTGAGCAGGCGTGATGCGAACTCGGCCAAAGCGGGGAAGGAAAGTTCCTTTACCGTCAGAACTCTGGTGTGGAACATCCGCACCGCAATGTCGCTGTAATTGCTGAGTTCCTTTCGGTCTATTGAAGCCGCTGCATGTTCTTCCGCACCGAAAAGGGCCTTTGATATGGATTTTTTAAACTTGCTCATGATTTCACCTCAATCCTGCAGGTCGCCTTAAAATATCCGTCATCCGTTACGGCGTACACTTCTGCCGAACCGGGCGCCGCAGCTGTTACAAGGCCGTTCGGGTCAACGGTAGCGACCGTCTCGTCCGATGTGTACCACTTTACAGTCTGTATTGTGGCTTTTTTAGGCGAAAACTTGGTTTTAAGCTCCGCCGTTTCTCCCGCCGATAAAGTCAGACGGCGCTTGGACAAATCAAGACCTTCCACCGATTCTTTTACAAATAAGGTACAGGTGTCGGAATAGGTTTTGCCTTGAAAATCAAAAGAAGCCGTCACCGTGGTTTGACCGGTATTTTTGCCGGCCTTGACATAGCCTTCACTGTCGACAACTGCAATCGATTCATCCGCGATGCTCCAGCGGACCGTAGTGTTAACGGGATCGGAGCAGGTAAGAGCCGCAACCAATGCTTCCGTCTTTTTCGGGGCGAGGGAAAGTTCCCGTGCAGATAAAGAAAGACCGGGCCATGTAAAATCGAAAGTATAGGAGTCTTCCGCCTCTATTTCAGCCGGTACGATGCCGAGGGAGGCAAAATCCCCCGTAAAATCAAGGTTCAGGGATACAACCGTTTCTTTTTTGAAAGAGAGGCTCAGTATCTGGTTTGTCAGCCGGTTGACCCGGGCGGTGATTTGTGCGTTGCGGTATTGTAACTTAGGTTCATCGCAGGAGAAAAAGCCCGCCGCACCGTCACGGATGATTGTTGCGACCTCTTGAGGGCTGCGCAGTGTGAAATCACCGGCGACTGCGGAGGAACCGTCTTCAATCAATAGTGTAATAGTGTACTCGTCACGGCAGCGTTCCTCCCAAGCGTCCTTGTTGCCGCACTCCGGGCATTCTTCCGGTTGGACTCCGTCTTCTTTCCCGCAAACGGGACAAACATAATATTCGCAGAGGCACTCGGCGGAAACAAGGGAGTCTGCAGCAAGCCGCAGGGGATTGACCTTGCCCGTAAAGTCTTCGCCGAAATCGGCGGAAACGGAGAGGAAGGAGTCCTCCACGCTTTTTTCCACCGAACCGCCGACATGTTGTGCTACTTCGGTAAGCAGCGCTTCGTCAGTTGTTTGAAAAGAATAACCGTTGAGTTTGCAATTCGTAGAAGAAGAGAACCTGGGCTTTTCATTGAGGGCTTTTGTGATGGAGGTGTTAAGATAAGTCAAAATCTCTTGCGGTGTTTGCGGCCGCGGGCTGAGACTTTTCGGCGCTTCGTAAGGCGGCGGGAGCGTACCTTCCATATTCAGTACGCTGTCAATGCCCCAGAAGACGCCGGCAACAAAGAAAATACACAGCAAGATGGTAACCGCTCTTGGCAGAGCTTTTTTGAAATCAAAGTTTTTCAAGATGTAGCTCCCTCCTTTGGCTCAAACTGTTGGCGTACTCTTTCAATCTCTTCGTCGAGTGCGCGGGTTTCCGCCGTTTCAACAACAGGCTGAGGAAGGTCGTCGATGTTAATTTCGCCGCGTTTGACTTTTTTGGCAATTTCGGCCCTTTCAAGGGCGCCTTCCTCAAATGTTACCGGCAGGCCTTTTTTAGCAATCAGAAAATTGACGGCAGCCACTGCGGCGAAAGCGGCAACCGCAATGAACAGGCCGAAAGAGGGTGCGCCGGAAAGCATGCCGTTAGGCGATGCCTGTGCGGCCTTTTTAAAGCTGAATGACAGCACAATGGCGGCAATAGAGGAAACCGCCCCCAAACCGGCAAAGGTACAGAGAATCGCCGCCATTTTTTTAACGCTGATAAAAGACAGTGCCGTCAGCAGGAATACCAGCAATGCCGATACAACCGTGACGGCAAAGGCCAAGATAAGGGTTTTCAGCGAGGCGAAGGCCTCACCGCCCAAGCTGTTCGTTGCAAACGATGAGATCAGATTCAGTGCACCGCCGTTGACGATACCGATAAGGCCCGGCAACCCCAAGGACAACTTATCCGTGAAAAAAGGCAGCGTAACCTGTATTTTGGCTGCCGGCAGCAGCAGTGCGATAATCGGCAACAGCGTAACGGCGAGCCGTGCTTTCGCCAATCTGCCTCCGAGGAAAGCCGATTTAATTATGCGCAACTTAACATGCGCTCCCGCCAGAGAAAGCTCCGCCATTTTTGCATCGCGCTCAAACTGCTCATTGAAGCCGTAAAATCGCAGGTTTATGCCGCAATGGGGACAATGCTGCTTCCAGTGGAAGATGTGCAGTTTTTTGCCGCAATTCTGACATGCACTCATGGACTCACAACCTTTCTGTTTTTATGTAATTGCGCAGGTGCCGGGGCGTTGTTCTGCGCAACAGGTTAGAAAAATAAGCCTTAGCCGGCGGGCCCCCTGTCGATTACAGGCGGGAGCATCCGGCAGGGACAGGTGTTGTTGGATAACAGCCGTTATTTAATAAAAGGATATGCCTTTTCGTATGCGGCATTCCATTGGGCAGAGTTTTCGGGTTTGTGCTCACGTAATTGTTCGCTGTCGGCTATAATTTGCCGTGCCTGTTCAAGGCTTTCTATTGCACCTGCAGCCAAAAGCTGAACAAGAATATTGCCCAATACCGTTGCCTCAATGGGGCCGGCCAGAACCTTACGCCCGCAGGCGTCCGCCGTCATTTGGCAAAGAAGGGTGTCCTTTACTCCTCCCCCTATAACATGGATTGCGGGATAGTTTTTGCCCGTGCAATCCATAAGCTTTTCAAAGGTCAGGCGGTATTTCATGGCAAGGCTTTCATAAATGCAACGCACCACTTCGCCTATGCTTTCCGGCACGCTCTGCCCCGTTCTTTCACAGTAATCCTTTACTCTTCGGGGAAGATTGCCGTGGGGCATAAACTCGGGAGCGTCGGGGTTTATGAAGGACTTAAAGGGTTCGGCTTCAAGGGCCAATTTTTCAAGGTCGGCATAGGAGTAATTCCCGCCGTGACGGTTCCAGTGGCGGCGGCTTTCCTGAATAAGCCAGAGTCCTGTAATGTTCTTTAAAAAACCTATGGAGCCGCCATAGCCCCCTTCGTTGGTTATGTTCATGGCATAGGCTTTTTCGTCAACTATGGGCTTCTCCAATTCCGTGCCGAAAAGGGACCAGGTTCCGCTGCTGATGAATGCAAAGTCTTTATCAGCGGAGGGTACGGCGGTGAGGGCGGACTGAGTATCATGCCCGCAAACGGAAATCACCGGCACCGGGTCAATCCCGCACTCCTCACAGATTGAAGCATTCAGCGGAGCGGCAATTGTGCCGGAGGGAACAATATCACACAAAAGCCGTGAGGGAAGCCCCAACTTCTGCATAACGGTATCCGACCAGTTGCCGGTTTTAATGTCCACTATCTGGGAAGTGGTAGCTATGGAATATTCGGTAAGCTTTTTGCCCGTGAGCATATAGGTGAAAAGGTCGGGCATAAAGAGCAGTTTGTCCGCCCGGTCAAGAATATGTCTCCGTGTGTTTTTAAGGGCAAGCAGCTGAAAAACCGTGTTGAGTTCCATAAACTGAATGCCGGTTATTTCGTAAAGTTCCTCCCGGGGGATAAGTTTGAAAGCCTCGTCCAGGATGCCGTTTGTGCGTTTGTCCCGGTAGTGAACGGGGTTTTCCAGCAAAGCGCCGTGCTCGTCTATCAGTCCGAAATCCACACCCCAGGTATCCACGGCAAGGCTGTCAAAGCCGTCGGCGGCTTTAGCCTTAATTATTCCCTGCTTTACCTCATGAAAAAGTCTCAGCACATCCCAATAGACCGTGCCGAGAACCTCCACCGGGTCGTTGGAAAACCGATGCACCTCTTCAAGGCTGATTTTCTTTCCGTCAAAGGAACCGACAATTGCGCGGCCGCCGGATGCGCCGAAGTCAATGGCAAGAACACGTTTTATCTTTGACAAAAGCTACACCTCCCGATAATAAAAGGACGAAAAAAGAGTTGCCGTTCAGATGACAACTCCTTTTTTCAGTATGATATTGGCATAAATAGCGGTTTCACCCGTAGCTACTACGGCATAGGCGTTCTTTGCCCTCTCATAAAAGGCAAATCTTTCAACAAGTTCAAGTTCTTTGGCGCCCTCATTTTCGGCGATTATTTTTTTATATTCGCTCCAAATCGGGGGCGGATTTTCAGCATCCCCGTTATCCATTACCGCCACGGGAAATCCGACATAAGTGTCCAGGGGAAAAAGCTTTAATATGGCGTCTAAAAGTTCCGGTACTCCG
>DCTF01000054.1:0-5784 GCA_002329225.1 Ruminococcaceae bacterium UBA1447 | reverse complement strand
AAACGAGTTCATCCCCGTGCCCCATTTCCATAAGGGTTTTAAGCAGTTCGGGTGAGAGGATGGGAGAAATGTTTTTAAGCATAAAAACAACCCTTTCAAGCAGAATTTTCAGATTTTGCCGCAATCAGTCCAAGCTGTACATATCGTAAAGTTCTTTATAAAGGCCGTTCTTTTCCACCAATTCCCGGTGGTTGCCCTGTTCGGCAATACCCTGCTCGGTAAGAACCAGAATCTCACCGGCGTTGCGGATGGTTGTAAGCCGGTGGGCTATCGTGAGGGTGGTTCTGCCCTTTGCCAGCCGTTCCAGTGATTTTTGAACTATCCGCTCGCTTTCGTTGTCCAAAGAGGAGGTTGCCTCGTCAAGGATTAAAATAGGCGGGTCTTTCAAGAATACCCGGGCTATGGATATGCGCTGTTTCTGTCCTCCGGAAAGCTTTACTCCCCGTTCACCTATATAGGTATCATACCCGTTGGGGAGCTGGGATATAAAATCGTGGGCATCAGCCTTAACAGCCGCTTCTTCCACCTGTTCCCGGGTTGCGTTTTGTCTGCCGTAAATTATGTTGTCATAAACAGTGCCCGAAAACAGATATACGTCCTGCTGAACTACGCCGATATGTGAACGTAAGGATTTTAAAGTTATGTCTTTGATGTTTTTACCGTCTAAAAGGATTTCTCCGTCGGTAACCTCATAAAAGCGGGGGATTAAATTACAGAGGGTTGTCTTACCCGCCCCCGAGGGACCTACAACGGCCACGTTGCCGCCGGGAGGAATGTGCAGGTTAAGATTTTCCAGCACCGGGTCCGTTGTGTCGGGGTAGGTGAAACTGACGTTTTTAAACTCAATCTCTCCTCGGGCGCTTTCAAGAGGTTGGGCGTTTTCGCTGTCCATTATATCCGGTATGGTGTCCATAACCTCGGCAAAACGGTCAAGGGCGGTAGTACCCTGGTAAAACTGTTCGCTGAATTCCGCCACGCGGCGAATGGAACCCAAAAGGGTGGTAACTAAAAGCAGGCTGGCGGTAAAATCCCCGGGGGTGGTGAGTCCCCTTGACATAAAGACCGCACCCACGGCCACAATCAGAATATACATTCCGCCGTCAAAAAGGCGCATTGTGGTATGAAAGCCGGCCATATGTTTATAGCTGTTGCGCTTTATGGTCAAAAACTTTTTTGTACCCTGCGCAAACTTTTCTTTTTCCACATCTTCGTTGGCGAATGACTTGACAACCCTTATTCCGAGCAGACTGTCCTCGGTTTTGGCATTAATTTCCCCCAATTGGTGGCGAGCCTGCTTAAAAGCCTCTTTCATTTTTCTTCTGGTGTGCCGGGTAATCAAAAACATAAGCGGCAAAGCGGTGAAGACGAAAAGCGCCAACCAAATGTTCATGGAAGCAAAAATGGAAAAACTCACCGTGCTTTTGATTGCGGTGATAAAAACTTCTTCGGGGAAGTGGTGAGCAAATTCTGAGATATCGAATAAATCGGTGGTCACCCGGGACATCAGCTGACCGATTTTTGTGTTGTCGTAGTAGGAATAGGACAGGGTCTGCAGGTGGGAGAACAGATCGTTGCGCATCTCGGTTTCAATCTTTGCTCCCATGATATGGCCGCCGGAGGCCATCCAGTAAGCGGCGGCGGCATCGATAATACGCAAAACCAGATACAGCCCCGTCAGGGCGGAAATTCTTTTTATTGTCAGGGAGGCGGCATCGTTTATGCCCGTGTTCGTAATATAACGCACAATCAGAGGCAAAACCAACTCGCAAACGGTTGTTAGTGAGGCACAAAACAAATCAAAGGCCAAAAGACCTTTATACCTGAACAGATAGGGGAAAAACATAGCCAGCAGTTCCCGATTTTTATGTTTTAACCCCTGCTCCATGCCGGCCCCCTCTATTAATTACTCGGAAACAATTATAACCGATAGAAAGTGACAATGCAAAGATTTACACCTATTTTTATGTTTATTTTTGTGCAGTTTTGTGGTAATGTTTTCCGCAGATAATATTTTAGGCTTGAAAGACAAAAAATTATAATCTTTCGGGGGATGAAAAAATCCCTTTTCGAGACAAGGAGAATGCAGGCTATGTTCGCAAAAGTCAACAGTATGGGCCTTTACGGAATGGAATCCTATATGGTGGAGGTGGAGGCGGATTTAAGTCAAGGCCTGCCCCGTTTTGATGTGGTGGGTCTGCCGGACGCTTCGGTCAATGAGGCGCGAAACCGGGTTCATTCCGTTATGAAAAACGGAGGCTTTACCTATCCGGTAAGCCGAATTACCGTAAACCTTGCTCCGGCGGACAAGCGGAAGGAAGGGCCTTTTTATGACCTGCCTATCCTTATCTGTGTGCTTATAGCCAGCCGTCAACTGCACTGTGATTTAAGTCGGGCGGCATTTATCGGAGAACTTTCTCTAAACGGAGAACTGCGCCGGGTAAACGGCGCCCTGCCCATGGTAATAAAAGCCCGGGAAGCGGGTTTAAAAGAAGTTTTTGTGCCGGAGCAAAATGCTGCGGAAAGCTCCGTCGTAAAAGATATAACCGTTTACCCGGTAAAGGATGTAGCCGAGCTTATGGACCATCTGCGGGGTATTGCAAGGATTGAACCCGTAACCCCGAAAGATTACAGCGAATACTCGTTACCCCCGCATATCCCCGATTTCAGTGATGTCAGGGGTCAATTTGAGGCGCGCAGGGCGCTGGAGGTTGCGGCGGCGGGGGGACATAACGTAATGATGATAGGCCCTCCCGGTTCCGGTAAAAGTATGTTGGCAAAAAGGCTGCCCTCCATTTTGCCGGACATGACCTTTGAGGAGAGTTTGGAAACGACAAAGATTTATTCCATAGCCGGAGCCCTGCCGGAAGGGGTATCTTTAATAAAAGCAAGACCTTTCCGCTCGCCTCGCCACACCGTTTCGCCCGCAGGGCTTTCAGGCGGAGGCACAATTCCCCGACCGGGGGAGATTTCCCTCGCCCATAACGGAGTGCTTTTTTTGGATGAACTGCCCGAGTTTTCCCGCAGGGCTATGGAGGTTATGCGTCAGCCGGTGGAAGACGGGGTTATTACAATTTCCAGAGTGGCGGGTACCCTTTCTTATCCATGTTCAATTATGTTGGTTTGTGCAATGAACCCCTGCCCCTGCGGATTTTTCGGCCATCCGACAAAAGCCTGCACTTGCCAGAAAGGGGCGGCGGCTCGGTACCTTGCCAAGGTGTCCGGCCCCCTGTTGGACAGGTTGGACATACATGTGGAAGTGCCGCCCGTGGATTTTGAAAAACTGGCGGGGGATGAAAAAAGCGAGAGCTCGGCAAGTATTCGTGAGCGGGTCAACAGGGCAAGAAAAATTCAGCAGCAACGCTTTGCGGGTACCGGAACTGCGAGCAATGCCCGTATGGATGCCGCTATGACAAAGGAGTTTTGCCGGCCCGTACCGAAGGCCATGACTATGCTTGAACAGGCCTTTGACCGCTTGGGCCTTTCCGCAAGAGCCTACGATAAAATACTGCGGGTTTCCCGCACGGTGGCGGATTTGGAGGGGAGCGATAAAATTGAAGTCCCCCACATAGCTCAGGCAATTCAATTCCGCAGTCTGGACAGGAAGTTTTGGCAAAACTGACAGGAATCTGCATTTAAAGCGCATTGCCGTATATAAGTTGTATATTACATAATAATCTATATAAACCTTTTGTAAAATACAGCAAGGTTCTTTATGCAGAAGCGGGTGCGTTAATGATACAATTATCCTCAGGTTTTGTATTTATACTGGAGTTTTGGCGAATATTTCAGTTTACACTTGAGGAGTTTTGTTTTTGAAGCTTAGTGACAGCTATCTTAATAAAAGCTATTATGTTGCAACAGTGTTGCAGCAAATGGATGAGTTGCGAAAAGAAGGATTCGACGTTCAGTTGAAAAAGAAAATCTTTTTCAAAGGAGAATTCTTCACGGCGGATTTGTATGCCGAAAACGGCAGCGAGAAGCAAATCTATGATTTTCGCCTGGAGGAAGGGCAGGAACATCCCGAAGAAAGGGATGCCCTGCTGAACTCCATTTGCGAAAGTGTGGATGCCAAGCCCGTTGTTGTCGAAATTACTCTTCCGGAAGAAAGACAGATTCACTTTGAAGAACTCGATGATATTTTGTTCAGCTACCTTTCAACTACTACTCTTTTGCCGGAACTGCAAGAACTGCCGGGGGATGTTTCCGTCTGCGGTGTTAAAGTAAACAATATCTTATCCGCTACCCTGGAAAGTGCGAACATAAGCGTTTCCGGTTTGGCTAAGCTTTATATTTCGCTTCGCTACCGTATTTCGGAAGATGAGGAGCAGGGGTTTTCCACATCTTGCGACAGTTTTCCCATGTCCTTTACAGTCAGCCTGGACAACAATTTTAACTGCCAAACCTTTGAGTATGAAATTGACCTGTCGGGCTTTGAACTGAAAAAGCCGGAAGAAGAACCCCGTTCAGAGGAAAATAAAAACTATGTCAGCAAAATAAGGTTTGATGCTGAGTTTAAAATGTTTCAGGATATATCGGAGGCTCTTTTGACCATGACCGGAAGCGCCGCCGCCCTCTTCCCCAACGGAGTGTCCGCTCCGCCGAAAAAGGGAGATGAGGAGGAGTTAACCCTCCGTGCTGAAAAAGCCGCCGAAAGCCATGGGGAGGCAAACAAGGTGTTTATGCGCAATGCCCCCTTTATGCCCAAGAATATGTATCGTATACTTGAAACCGTTGCCGCACAATGTGAGGGGCAGCTGCTCAGGTTTAACAGAGCGTACCTTAGTGATAATTCCGTTTCGTCGGAGCAGGATATTCAAACGGGCCGCCTGCAAAGGGAAGACATTTCCGAATTACAGGCATCTTTTATGGAAGAATTAAGAAGCTATTTGGAAAGTCTTGATGTTCGGTAACACCTCCTTGCCTGAATATGTTAAAATAGAGTTCGAAACACCGTGTGCGGGTTTCGAACTTTTTTAAAACCGAAAAGAAAAGGAGAATACAAATGGATGCATTCCGCTATCTGAACAGATTAGGGCTGAAGGATATTGAAAAACTTGACTATGCCGCCCTGTGTGCCCTGCAAAAGGCCCATCTTTTAAAAGTACCCTATGAAAACCTGGACATTTTGGCGGATATTCCCCTGAAAATGGACAGGGAGAGCTTATATGAAAAAATTGTGCTGCGGGGATGCGGCGGCTACTGCTTTGAACTGAACGGAGCCTTGGGCGCCCTGTTGAGCGCCCTGGGTTTTGATGTTGTCCACTGTATGGCAAGGTTTTTGAAAAACGAAAAAGAGATACCTATGCGCCGTCACAGGGTGCTAAAAGTGAATTGCGATGACGGCCTGTTTTTATGTGATGCCGGAGTTGGAATAATAAGCCCGATTTTCCCGGTTAATCTGGAAACGGCCGAAGAGCAAAAAATAGGCGGGGAGATTTACCGTGTGGATAAAGACGACTTTTTAGGCACGGTAATTCACCAATGCATAGACGGGGTTTGGGACAGACTGTTCTCTTTTACCGACGAGCCGCAGCTTGACATTGACTTTGTTATGCCCTCTTTCTATTGCGAAAAGCATCCGGATTCCCCTTTTACAAAGGGCTATATGATCGCAGTTTTAACCGAATACGGCGGTAAGAACGCCCTCAACGAAAACAAGCTTTCCTATTGGGACGAAAACGGCAAGCACAAAATTGTTCTTGACAGTGATGAAGCGATCAAAGAGGCGCTTGTAAAATACTTCGGTTTGCCGGAAGATTTGCCTGTTCCTGTTATTAAATAACA
>DCTF01000069.1 GCA_002329225.1 Ruminococcaceae bacterium UBA1447 | reverse complement strand
CTCTGTGCCACTTGACCCCTTGGGGGGTATCCTCCAATACTATACCCATATCTTTCAGCTCGTCACGTATTCTGTCGGCTTCCGCCCAGTTTTTTTGGGCCCTTGCCTGCGTACGGGCTTCAATGAGGTGTTCTGTCTCTTCATCGGCGTCAGCGGTTTGGCGGTTATAGAGTATGCCCAAAACCGTGCAAAGTTCATCAAAAAGCTTCGCCGCATTAATCCCCGTTTCAGCGGAGATTTTGCCGTCAAACGCCTTAGTGTTGAGATCTCTTACAAGTTCGAACAAAGCGGCCAAAGCGTCCGCCGTGTTGAGGTCGTTATCCATGGCCTCTTCAAACTGTTTTCGCCGCTCTTCAAAAAGGGAAGCGAGTTCGGCATCGTTTTCGCCGACTTCCGCAGCGGCATTTTTGATGGCGAAATCAAGATTTTCACGGCAATTATACAAACGGGCAAGGGAGGCCTTGCTCTGCTCCACCAAGTCAAAACTGTAGTTTATGGGGCTTCTGTAGTGGGCGGCAATCATTAAATATCTGATAGGCTCATAACCGAACTTTTCCGCCACATCCCTTACGGTAAAAAAGTTCCCTAAGGACTTTGACATTTTTTGGTTGTCAACATTGATATAGCCGTTATGCATCCAGTATTTAGCAAAAACATCGCCGTTTGCACATTCGCTTTGGGCAATTTCATTTTCATGATGGGGGAAAATCAAATCCTGACCGCCGCCGTGAATGTCCACAGTGGGGCCGAAAATACTCCGAACCATGGCGGAACACTCTATATGCCAACCGGGTCTGCCTTTGCTCCATGGAGAATCCCATGAAGGCTCGCCCGGTTTTGCGGCTTTCCAAAGGGCAAAATCCAGAGCCTCTTTTTTCGACTCCCCTATCATAACCCGGGCGCCCGATTCCAATGCGTCGGTGGATTGTTGGGACAGCTTGCCGTAATCCGAAAACTTTGAGGGGCTGAAATATACATCTCCGTTGGACTCGTAAGCAAAGCCCTTTTCCACAAGCACCGATATCATATCTATAATCTCATCAATACTTTCGGTGGCCTTGGGATGGTGATCGGCATCCCTGACGTTAAGACCCTTGGCATCTTTTTTGTACTCCTCTATATACCTTTCGGCAATAACATCATAGGTCACACCCTCTTCGTTGGCACGATTTATAATCTTATCATCTATATCGGTAAAGTTTTGAACAAAGGTGACTTTATAGCCCTTATACTCCAAATACCTGCGCAGAACATCGAACACGCACAAAGGGCGGGCATTGCCTATATGTATAAGATTGTAAACCGTGGGGCCGCAGGCATAGATTTTAACCTCGCCCGGAGTTATCGGCTCAAAATCTTCCAAGCTTCTGCTTAACGTGTTATATATTCTCATTCTTCTTCCGCCTCATCTTTCGCAAGTTTTTTCTCAAGCTGTTCCAACCGGGCATTGAGTTTACATAACTCCTGAGATACCGGGTCCGGAACATGTATCTGGTCTAAATTATCCACACGTTTGCCGGCACGCCTTACAACTCTTGCCGGTACCCCCACCGCCGTACAGTTGGGCGGTATCTCTTCCAGCACAACCGCGCCTGCCGCTATATTGACGAAGTCGCCGACTTTGAAGGGGCCCAACACCTTTGCTCCGGCGCCTATCATCACATTGTTGCCTATGGTGGGGTGCCTTTTGCCGACTTCCTTACCGGTTCCCCCGAGGGTAACGCCCTGATAAATTGTTACATCATCCCCGATAGAGGCGGTTTCACCTATGACAACACCTGCGCCGTGGTCAATAAACAGTCGTCTGCCGATTGTAGCGCCGGGGTGAATCTCTATCCCGGTTTTTCTTACCGCTCTTTGGGATATCCACCTTGCAAGAAAATAGCACCTGCGCTTAAAAAGCCAATTAGCTTTGCGGTGCATCCTCACTGCACGCAGCCCCGGGTAGAGAAAAAACACCTCCAATGCGGAACGAGCCGCCGGATCCCTTGCCCGTACACAGGCTACATCTTCCCTTAATCTGTTGAACATAATAACACTCCCCAAAAAAACAGCCTCACACCGCCCTGGGCGGCGGAGGTGAAAAAACGCGGTTCCACTCCGTCTTATAACTCAAAAAGGCTGTAACGGCGCCGCCGTACCCGGATACTTGATTCCCCGGATATGCTCACGGGTGCATTTCGCCGGCGGTGAAAAAGGAAGCTCTCAGCCTGCGCCTCCCTCTCTGTTATTCCCGTTCCGGTTACTTCTCCCGCTCAATGCATCTAAACAATATATAGTGGATTATATATTAAATTACGGTTCTTGTCACCATTTTATGCGTTATTTTGAAAAATCAATTTTGCTTTTGCTTTTAACAACATAGATTATTCCCGATATCAGAGCAAGTATGGCGGTAATCCACATAAGTGTTTTTGATACTGCCGCCATAGGGAAGCTTTCAAAGCGGCCGAACATATCATATTCTTTGTGAAATTCGCCAAGAAGCATAACGACAACGGAAAACAGCATTTGACTTACGGTTTTTGCTTTGCCCCAGATATTGGCCGGAATAACAACATTTTGGGTGGAAGCGATAAGACGAACCGACGTGACCACAAATTCCCTTGTTAAAACAATCATTACAACCCATACATCGCACCAACCGAGGGTCNNCAGAAGTTTGCCGAAAACCGTTATCTGGTTATATTTCCTTGCCAATTTTCCGTCAATAAAATCGGTAAGGGCGCCGACGGAAAAAAGGGCGGCCGCCACAAGATAGTGATGGGGAAAATCCCACAACATAACAAGCAGATAAAAAGGGGTAAGAACCATACGAAATACCGTCAGTTTGTTCGGGGTGTTCATATTGTCACCTCTCACTTTTCAACGCTCTTGCGAGCAAGTCATAATCTTTTACACCGAATACCTCAACCTCAACAAAATCACCTTCTTCGTATGCATCGGGTGAGGTAAAGAACACCATATTATCAACTTCCGGCGCATCCATGTAGGAACGGCCGTAATAGCTGTCGGTATAATGGTCATAGCCTTCCACCAATACTCTCAGGATTTTACCTTCACATTGGAGGTTAAAGGCCTGCATAACCTCAAACTGATCCGCCCTGATAATTTCCGCACGTTTTAACGCTTCTTCTTCATCAACTCTGTCGGTCATTTTTCCTGCCGGGGTTGATTCCTGAGGCGAGTAAGCAAAACATCCCAAGCGTTCAAAGGCCGTCTCGTTTACAAACTCGGCAAGCTGTTCAAATTCCTCTTCACCCTCACCGGGCAGACCGGTAATAACGGTTGTGCGTAAAGCAATGTCCGGAATTCTCTCCCTCAACTTGCTTATCAGGATGCGGATAGAGCTTTCAGTGATTCTGCGATTCATCCTGCTTAAAATATCGTCATTAATATGTTGAATAGCCATATCCAAATAATGCAAGACTTTACTGTTTGNNNTTCAATGCCTTCTACCTCGCTGAGTTTTTCTAAAAGTTCGGGCAGAGCCGGTTTGCCGTACAGGTCCGTACCGTAAGCCGTAGTATCCTGAGCAACCAAAATAAGTTCCTTTGTGCCGCTTTGCGAAAGGGTTTCGGCTTCCTCAATAATATCTTCAATCTCTCTGCTTCTAAGCCCGCCCCTTATAATGGGAATTGAACAATAGGCACAGCAATTTGAGCAACCTTCGGCAATCCTTAAATATGACCAGTGAGGCGGGGTTATGAGCATACGTTTTCCGCTTAAAGGCAAGTTTTTTCTGTCCGGGAAAACGGCAATACGCTCACCGAGAACGGCACGGCGTATATAATCCGCAACATCGGCATTGGCTCCCAAACCTAAAACGCAGTCAATTTCCGGAATTTCATTTAAAATTTCATCACGATAGAGCTGAGCGAGGCAACCGGTGACAATAATTCTGTCCACAATCCCCTCTTTTTTAAGTTCAGCCACTTCTAGGATAGTTTCAATCGCTTCTTTTTTTGCATCATCAATAAACCCGCAGGTATTTATGATGACGGCGTCCGCTCCCTCTAAATAGTCAACCAACTCAAAACCGTCATCTATCAAAGAAGCAAGCATAATCTCGGCATCCACCTGATTCTTTGCACACCCCAATGATATAAGCCCTACTTTAAGATTCATATTTACCTCCACCTGCCGTAACGGTTATTCTTCGTCCAACTCGATATTCAACTGACGAAAAGCGGACAGAACAGCTCCGCGGGAATACCCTTTGCGCAAAAGTGATTGAAAAACACGCCGGGTACCTTTGGGCGCATTAAGCGCCCTTTGGAGCTTAGTCTGTAGCAGTTCAATTATAAGGCAGTCCGGGTTGATGTCAAGATTTTCCGTCACCTCTTGGGCAATGTCAAGGGAAATACCCTTTTTAATCAGTTCCGATTGTATTCTTCGGGGAGCTAAGCCCTTGTTCCTGACAAGTTCTTCCGCCAACCGTTTTGCATAAACCTCGTCATTAACAAGACCGGCGTTCACCGCTTTTTCAACGGCGAACGCCACAGCCTCCGAATCAAATTTTTCGGCAAGTTTATTAGCGAGCATACGGCTCGAGTAATCCCTGCGGGACAGAAGCTCCAGAGCTTTTTGATAAGCGCTTTTTGCATTGGCGGTTTTGAGGAACTCTGTAAATTCGGCCTCGTCAACTTCTTCCGTTAATCTGACGGGGGATGAATACCAGAAGTCCTCGGGGACGCTCATAAGATACTCATCGTTTAAATATAAATTTACTTTGCCCCGTTTGCCGATTCGGGAAGTGATTTTAACCTTCACGCCCATAAACTCCGAAAACTTTCAATTTATTCGTCATCATCAACAACAATGTCAAGAGATGCACGGCGGGATGCCTTTGCGGCTGAACCGCCCTTTTCATCGTCGATTATGGTGACGTGCAAGGGGGCATCTTCCTGACCCTTTGCCGCCTGAAGAGAATTTTGAAATTCTTCTCTTATCTTGGCCTCAATTTCATCGGCAACCTCTTTATTTTGCCTGAAATATTCTTTTACGTTTTCTCTGCCCTGGCCGAGCCTTACATCTCCGTAAGAGAACCATGCTCCGCTTTTTTCTACAACTCCGTACTTAACGCCGAGGTCTACAAGTTCGCCCTCTTTTGAGATACCCCTGCCGTAGATAATATCAAACTCCGCTTCCTTAAAAGGAGGGGCCACTTTGTTTTTGACTATCTTTGCTCTGGTTCTGGAACCGGTGAACTCGTTGCCGGGGCCCTTAAGTTGCTCTATCCTGCGCACATCGATGCGCAAAGATGCGTAAAACTTGAGCGCACGACCGCCTGTTGTGACCTCGGGATTACCGTAAATTACGCCCACCTTTTCCCTAAGCTGGTTTATAAAGATAATGATAGTATTTGACTTTGAAATTGCTCCGGCAAGCTTTCTTAAAGCCTGGGACATAAGACGTGCATGGAGCCCCACATGGGAATCCCCCATTTCACCGTCAATTTCCGCCCTGGGAACCAGAGCCGCTACGGAGTCAACAACAATTACGTCCACGGCGCCGGAACGCACC
>DCTF01000016.1 GCA_002329225.1 Ruminococcaceae bacterium UBA1447 | reverse complement strand
TATGTACGGCGCCCCCGACACGGGTCTTGGCCGGCAGATGCTCCACTGCTGCAGCGCCGCTTTTGAACATCCCGTAACGGGACATCGGCTTACAATTACGGCGCCGTTGCCGCCGGATATGCGGGAGTTTTTAGCCGGGCTCGGCCTGCCGAAAAGTGAATTTCCACACCCTGTTGTGGGTTACAACGCTCAAGAATCAACCTGATGTGGTGTCAATTCGGTGAATTATTACTTAAATCCGATTAAATAGGTAAAAAGCCTTTGCAAATATAGGAATCAGTGATATAATCATTTGAGTAAATAATCCCGCTTTATCAAGCGAGCATTCATAACAAAATTTAATAAAGGAGTGCCGTTTTGTGGAAAAGATTGTCATAGAAGGCGGCCGAAAGTTGGTAGGCGAAGTTACCATCGGCGGAGCCAAAAACGCAGCGCTCGCTATTTTACCGGCAACAATTTTAGCAGGGGACTTGTGCCGGATTGAAAATGTGCCCGAAATTAGCGACGTAACTATGATTTTTCATATTCTCAAGCAGCTGGGAGCCGAAGTTAAACTGATAAAGCCCGGCAGCTATGAAATCAATACAAAAAATATTGTCTGGCAAGAAATATCTCACGAACTGACCCGCCATCTCAGGGGGTCCTATTATTTTGTCGGCGCCATGCTCGGGCGGTTCGGAAGGGCTCGTGTTGCCATGCCCGGCGGCTGCGATTTCGGGGCTCGCCCCATCGACCTTCACATTCGGGGCTTTGAAGCCCTCGGTGCGGATGCCACTATCGAAGCCAATGCCATGGTGGATGCCCGTGCCGATTCCCTTCAAGGCAGTTTAATCTACATGGACCTGGTTTCCGTCGGCGCTACGGCAAACATTATCCTCGCCTCGGTTTTGGCTGAGGGTACAACAACTATCGAAAACGCCGCAAGAGAACCTCACATCGTCGACCTTGCAAACTTTTTAATTCAATGCGGGGCGGATATCCGCGGAGCCGGTACCGATGTAATTAAAATTCACGGTGTAAAATCTCTTCACGGTTGCGACTATTCGGTCATTCCCGACCAAATCGAGGCGGGCACCTATATGGTGGCCGCCGCAGCCACCTCGGGCAAAGTGGTTCTTAAAAACGTCATTTATAAACACCTTGAATCAATCGCTGCCAAACTCAGGGATTGCGGAGCCGAAATAATCGAAAATGAGGACGGCAGCGTTGTTGTGGAAGGTTCAGCCGCTCTTTGCAGCTGCAAAGTAAAAACTCTCCCGCATCCCGGTTTTCCTACGGATATGCAGCCGCAAATTACCGCCCTGCTCAGCGTTGCCGACGGTACAAGCATTATCTCCGAAACGGTTTATGACAACCGCTTCCGTTATGTGGAACAGCTTTCCCGTATGGGGGCCGATATTTCTGTCAACGGCAAAATAGCCGTAGTTGTAGGGGTGGAACGCCTTATGGGCGCACCGATTAAAGCGGTTGACCTGCGGGCGGGCGCCGCCATGCTCATAGCCGGTCTTATGGCGGAAGGCGTTACCGAGATTGAAGATATTGAACATATCGACCGGGGCTACGAAGATGTTGTAAAAAAACTGTCCCGTCTGGGCGCTAATATAAAAAGAGTCAACTTCCCTGAACCCAACACAATCCCGAGCGCCGTTTAGTCGGCATCAATCAGCCGGCAAAGTGTTTTGCCGGACTTTTTATTTGGAGTAATTTATGTCCCGATTTTGTCCCCTTTTTTCATCCAGCAACGGTAACTGTACCTATATAGGCTCTGCCGACGGCGGAATTCTCATCGACGCCGGGGTCAGCGCCAGGCGTACAGTCCTCGCCCTGAAAGATATCGGTGTTGATATGGGCGATATCGGGGCTGTTTTTGTAACCCATGAACATTCCGACCATATAAGCGGTCTGCGTGTTTTGGCGGGCAGGCATTCCCTTGATGTCTATACATCCGCCGGCACCCTTGATGCCCTTGAATCAATGGGAGAACTTACCACCGGCTATGCCGCCAGGGTTATCCCCGCCGAAGGCGTGGAAGTTTGCGGTATGCATATCAGCGCCTTTGCCACTTCCCACGATTCCAGAGAGAGCGTAGGCTATCTTGTGGAAATGCCCGACTCCCGGCGTGTAGCCGTGGCCACCGATACCGGCTTTGTCACCGAGGCTATGATGCAAGCCCTGCTCGGGGCCGACCTGGTGCTTCTGGAATCAAATCACGATGTCCGTATGCTCCAGAACGGCCCCTACCCTTATTATGTTAAACGCCGCGTGCTTTCCGATGAAGGCCACCTTTCAAATGATACCTGTGCTGAAACCATAATCACCCTTTTGCAAAACGGAGGTACCCGCTTTGTTTTGGGNNAACAATCACCCCGAACTTGCCATGCAGACCACCCGTGCCGCCCTCAGCCGGATAGGTGCCCGTGAAAATATCGACTATATATTGTCAGTTGCCGGTACAGGCCCTTCCCCTCGGCTTACGGTTTTTTGATTATATAAATCGGCGGCTGCGTGAGTTTTCATGCGGTCGCTGAAAATATTATCCTCAGCATTATCAGGGAGTAGCAGAATGTTAAGTATAAGCATTGTTTGTGTAGGCAGGCTCAAAGAGTCATATTTAAAATCCGCTTCCGCCGAGTATCAAAAACGCCTGGGCGCTTTCTGCCGTCTGAATATCAAAGAGGTTGAACCCGTTTCTCTGCCCGAAAACCCTTCCCCCGCACAAGTGACGGCCGCTCTTGAAAAAGAAGGTGAGAGCATTTGGGCGGCAGTACCCGCCGGAGCCAAAACAGTAGCTCTTTGTATTGAGGGCAAAATGCTGACCTCCGAAAAACTCGGCAATTTTATCAGTACCCAAATGAGTCAGGGCTTTTCACGCCTCGTTTTTATTATCGGTTCCTCTCACGGTTTAGCGGATTCCGTTAAAAACCGTGCGGATTTCAGCCTTTCCCTTTCCAAAATGACCTTCCCGCACCAGTTGGCCCGCATAATGCTTTTGGAACAGCTTTACCGCGCCTTTATGATAGAAAATTCGGGCAAATACCATAAATAGCTAAAGACGGTTGTAATTGTTTCCGTTACTCTGCGTTTAAGCCCCGAAAAGGCCAAAATATTCTTTTTTCACCTTGCAAAAAGGGGTCCAATCGTATAGAATATTACGAGCGCTATTAAATCAATTTATTTATCAGGAGGCAATACTTATGGCAATTAAAGTCGGCATTAACGGTTTCGGCCGCATCGGTCGTCTTGCATTCAGGCAAATGTTCGGCGACACGGATTATGAAATCACGGCGATTAACGATTTGACAGATGCGAAAATGCTTGCACATCTGCTCAAATATGACTCTTCTCAGGGTCGCTACGCCCTCGCAGACAAGGTTACCGCTAAAGAAAACTCGATTGTCGTAGACGGTAAAGAGATTACCATTTACGCCATCAAAAACCCTGAAGAGATTCCTTGGGGCGAACTCGGTGTAGAAATTGTGCTGGAATGCACGGGCTTTTTCGCATCCAAAGCGGCTTCCGAAGCCCACATTAAAGCGGGTGCCAAAAAGGTCATCATCTCCGCCCCCGCAGGCAACGACCTTCCCACAGTTGTTTACGGTGTTAATGAAAAAATCCTCAAGCCGGAAGATACCATCATCTCCGCCGCTTCCTGCACCACCAACTGCCTGGCTCCCATGGCCTATTATCTGAACAAACTTGCCCCGATTGAAAAGGGCCTTATGACTACAATTCACGCCTATACGGGCGACCAAATGGTTCTTGACGGCCCCCACAGAAAGGGCGACCTGCGCAGAGCCAGAGCGGCGGCTATCAACATCGTTCCCAACTCCACAGGGGCCGCAAAGGCTATCGGGCTTGTTATTCCGGAACTCGCCGGCAAGCTTGACGGTTCCGCCCAGCGTGTACCCGTGCCCTCCGGTTCCGTAACCGAGCTTGTGGCGGTTGTTAATAGTGAGGTCAGCGTGCAGGATATTAACGATGCCATGAAGGCGGCCGCTTCCTCCTCCTACGGCTATACCGAAGACCCCATCGTATCTTCCGATGTCATCGGCATAACCGAAGGTTCCCTTTTTGACGCAACACAGACCAGAGTAACCTCCTTGGGCGGCGGCAAAACCCTTGTCAAGGTTGTCGCCTGGTACGATAACGAGAACTCTTACACCAGCCAGATGGTTAAGACTATCAAGTACATGGCTAAACTTTAACAGCATTTGCCCCCTGAATGTCGGGCGGGCACTTTCGTGTCCGCCTTCATTCATTTATTTTGTAGGAAGGAGGATTATTTTGGAACGCTTGGACAAAATCATTTCAGCCCAGAGCACGTTTTCCCGTAAAGAGGCGCGCAACCTGATTCGTGACGGCAGTGTCAGCGTCAACGGTAAGGTGGTGGAATCTCCGGATGCCATGTTTAACCCGGATAAAGATAAACTCAGCCTTTTTGACAGACCTGTCAGGGTCAGGCGATTTTTGTACATTATGCTTAACAAGCCCGCCGGTATTCTCAGTGCCGCAAAAGATGCCTGCACAAAAACCGTGGTGGATTTGCTTCCCCCCTCCCTCTACAGGCGCAGCTTATTCCCGGCAGGCCGGCTGGATAAAGACACTACCGGTTTTGTTCTTATCACTGACGACGGCGACTTTGCTCACCGCATACTTTCCCCTAAAAGCAAGGTGTATAAAACCTACGAGGCACGGCTTAAGCGCCCTTTGGATGAAGGCGCATGTGCTGCCATTGCCGACGGCATAACCTTGGCCGACGGTACGGAATATATGCCCGCCAGGGTGGAAGTAATCAAAGAGCAGGCCCAACCGTTGGTTAGAATACAGATTATGGAAGGCAAATATCACCAAATCAAGCGTATGTTTGCCGCCCTCGATAACGAAGTAATTTCATTAAAGCGCACCCATATTGGCGGCCTTAAAGTTGACGAAACCCTCTGCGAAGGGGAGTGCCGTGAGTTGACTGCCGAAGAGCGTGCAAGCCTGTTGAAAAATCTCTCCGCCTGAACAGCCCTCTCGGGCTTGACAGGCGGGGTGGCTTTACCTATAATTACCCTACAATTCTAACCATTTCACTAAATCAGAAAGTGAGCTGTTACGGGCAATGCAAGAAACAAGAATGACCATGGAAAGCAAGCTCAAATTGGAGCAGGAGCTCGAACACCTTAAAACCGTCGGCAGGGACGAGATTGCGGAGCGTATACAAATCGCCCGTTCTTTCGGCGACCTTTCCGAAAATGCGGAATACAACGAGGCTATGGACGAGCAGGCCAGAATGGAAGCCCGCATAACCAAAATTGAGCAGGACCTGCTCAATGTGGTTATCATTGACGAAGAAAGTGTTGACACAAGCACGGTCAGCACCGGTTCCCGTGTCAAGGTTAAAGATCTGGCGCTTGACGAAACCNNTCACATTTTAGGTAAAAACGAGTCCGACCCGGATGCCGGTATTATCTCGGACGAATCTCCTATCGGCAGAGCTCTTTTGGGCCGCAAAAAGAACGAAGTTGTACAAGTTGAGGTTCCCAGCGGCGCAATCTTAGAGTTTAAGATTTTAAAAATCACCAGGTAGCAAAAGCTTTAGGGCGGCGGGCTGAGCCCGGCGCCCTTTTTAAATGGGAAAGGAAT
>DCTF01000136.1 GCA_002329225.1 Ruminococcaceae bacterium UBA1447 | reverse complement strand
TTCCGGCAGATATCTTCATGCCGACGCTTTGCGGGGGGGGAAGATTTCCGTTTCCTTCGGCGAGTTGGAAGTCTATTTTGACCAGGTGCGTTTAAACCCCAAAGGTGCCGAGCTTAAGCTGGATTGCAATTTTGCCTCGTTAAAACTCTATATTCCCCGCTACTGGAATGTAACGGAAAAAATAACTACCACACTTGGGGAAGTGCAGAACGATTTGACCCAGTCACAACCGGTGCTGACCGAACCGCTTTTAACCCTTACCGGCAATGTAAACCTCGGCAGCATAAAAATCATCTACACCTGAGTTTATGTTAAATAAAAAAGGAGTTTGTGTTTTTGGCACAAACTCCTTTTTTGATATCCGTTTCTATTTTATTCCCGGGAGCAGAATTTCATTCAGCGGCAGTTTCGGCACATAATGGGTATTTTCCTTATCCCTGTAATAGTCAGTCTGACCGTCTTTTGCTTCGGTGAGTACGATTTTTTCATTCGGTGCGCCGAGGGCAATAACCAGTCTCGGCTTGATGTTTTCCGGCAGAGTGAACAGTTCCGCAAGCGCGGGTTTATCTATACTGCCCAGCATACAGGCGCCGATACCTTTTTCCATAGCACCCAATACAATGGTTTGAGCATAAATGCCTACATCGGCATCCGGTGAATTCGGTGTAAGATTCGTATCATAGCACATCAGAATATAGGCTGTGGGTTCGTTGCCGGGGAAGGGCGGTTTGTTCTCTTTTATCTTTGCCGCCCAACCGAGGTAGGGGAAAATCCTATCGCAATCCTCTTTTTTGGTGGCATAGGCAAAGCGAATGGGCTGGCGGTTTACCGATGATGGGGCAAAGCGGCAAAGGTTGATAAGTGCCTTTATATCTTCATCGGTGTACCGCACCGCCGGGTCAAAGTTCCTGTAACTGCGGGCCTTCATCAACAAATCCAAAAGCATGGCTATACCTCCGTTATGTTATATTTTTTGATCGGGTTAAACATTCAGCGTCATAATAAGGGGCTCGGACTGCTGTCCGTAGGCGTTTTCCGCCACGATTTTCAGTGTATAATCGCCTTCCGGCAGATTATCAATTTTTACTTCCACGCTTTCAGGCGGCGGGGTAAAGTAGTAGCCGGAAAGTTCCCAAAAGTCCCCTGCGGGGTTGCCCGAAGCGTCATAAACATAAACCCTGTAAATAAAGATGATTTTGCCGTCCGTTGAGCGGGCTGCGGGTACCGTTACATTGTAACCGCCGTCAACGCCGCATTCTACTGTTGCCTGAGCGTTATCGGCAAACACGGGCGGGGAGGAAGCGGCTTCCATTTTTTCCGGCGTGTAGGCGAAGGAGGCTTTGTCCGAAGGCTTTTCAATCAGGTATTCGCAGACAAAAGCTTCACCTATCAAGTCGTAACCCCTGAGGCGCACACGGTTTGCGGCGTCAACTTCCACAATCCACATCTGGGACGCATTTCTATGGTTTTTGGGGTGGAAAGTTGCTACATCATCCACGGTAAACTCGTAGTAGTAAAGTGAGCTTGTCCCCAACGCGGTAAAATCTCCCTGCCAAATGGATCTGGGGTCGTTGAGAGGATAGTGGGAGTGACCGGAAAAATCGACCGCCTGGGGATAGTCGGCCAAAATATCATAAAACTCCGGAGTGCCCCAACGTTCACCGAAAGCTCTTCTGCTGCCGTAGACCGTGTCGTTCACATGCTCATGGTGGGCCACAAAAATGGGCTTTAGCGGGTCATCCGCTGCGGCAAGGGCAAGCTGTTCCCTGAACCAATCCAACTGTTCGTCCGTGTACTTAACTTCTGTGCTTTTATCGTGGGTTGTGGAAATACCGATAAAGTGAAAACCCTCGATTACATCATGGTAGTCGGTTTTAAGCCCCGAAAGATTTTCCCAAAACGTCAAAGCGTCTTTGCCCATTGTGTTGCAGTCGTGGCTTTTGGCTATTATCACCATGGGGCGGGTTTCTTCTCTCAGATTTGCATTTAAGACGGATTGGAAAGACAGGTATTGAACCTCTGTCCCGATTTCGGTAATATCCCCGGCAAAAATTATTCCGTCANNTATTGCATAGGCTGATTTTACGGCTTTTGCCATGCGTTGGCATTGAGTGTCCCCGAGGGAGTTGATATGCACATCGCTCAGGGCGGCGAACCTTACAACGGGGGTAAAGTCTCCTTCGGCAGGTTTAACGTCTTTCAATCTTATCCATCCTCCCATAAAACTTGAAAACACGGTAAATAGCGCAAGTGCAAATGCAAGAATTCTCTGATACATTTTTTCTCTCTCCCTGATTTAAAAATTAAATTTTCAACCGTTTTTATTATAAGAATGCCCGGCATTCAAGTCAAGGCAAAGCGTCCGGCATTTTTACAAATGACAAGGTGAAACTGCCGTGCTATAATTAGACAATCCTTTTAAGAAAGGCGGAATCCCATTGTTCCTGAACATACCCTTGGTTCACTATTCCGAAGAAGAAGAAAAGGTTAATGTAATAACCCATGCAATCGGAATTGTTATTTCCTTCGTTGTGCTTGTACTTTGTCTGAAAAGAGCGCTTGATTCCGGAAAAATGAATGTTATTGTTTCCGCCATAGTTTACGGCGGCTCAATGATTTTGATGTACGGCGCTTCTGCATTTTATCACGGACTTTCACCGGGTAAGCTAAAAAGGTTTGCCAGGTTAATTGACTACTGCGCGGTTTTTATTCTTATAGCCGGTACGGCCACCCCCTGTTCACTTGCAGGTGTTTACGGGAAAAATCGGGGTATTGCCCTTTTTATTTTTTTCTTTGCCTGGGCTTGCGCCATAATCGGTATAGTGATGTCCGCCGTTGCTTTTGAAAAAACAAAGGCGGCCCGCCTTATCCTGTATATAGGGGAGGGGCTGATAATGTTTGCCTCCGTTCTACCAATTAAAGGGAGTATTATTCCCCGTGCCCTGCACCTTTTATTTTTCGGCAGTCTAATATATGTTGCCGGGATGTTCTTTTTGTGGCTGGGCAAAACAAAAAAATATGCTCACGGCGTTTTTCACATAGTAGTCATAATGGGTAGCCTTGTGCATTTTTATGTGATGCTGAAATATATTTTTGTTTAAAAAACGGTTTATTGTTTTGCAAAATAGTGGTAATATTTTTGCGGCAAGATCATTATATCTGTTGCAATTCGGTAAAAATAAAATGAAGGAGTAAATTGCGGTATGGCTTTATTGCCCAAGAAAAATAAAAATGAAGAAGTTGCCGTCCCTCTTCCCGACAGGGTCTACACTTCATCGGACTTCGGCCTGACACGGGAACAGGTTGAAGAACGGATGGCGGCGGGTCTGTATAACGAGGCGGTGCAGTCCCCGTCAAAAACCGTCGGTCAGATTATAAGGGGGAATGTACTCACATACTTTAACCTGATATTTTTTGTGCTTGCACTTGCCCTTGCAATTGTCGGCTCTTTCAAAAATATGTTTTTTTTGGTGGTAGTTGTTATCAACACCCTCATAGGTATTGTGCAGGAATTGAGGGCAAAAAAAACTTTGGATAAATTGGTGCTCATGAACGAGCCCAAAGCCCTGGCGGTTCGTATGGGAGAGATAGTTGAACTGCCCGCCGAGCAAACCGTGATGGATGACGTTGTGATTTTCGGCACCGGGAACCAAATTTATGCCGATGCCGTTCTTCTGGAAGGTTCACTGCATGTAAACGAATCCCTTGTAACGGGTGAAGCGGACGAGATAACGAAAAAGCCCGGAGATAAGTTAATATCGGGCAGTTTTGTCGTTTCCGGTGAGGGCAGGGCGAGGCTCGAAAAGGTCGGAAAATACTCCTATGTGTCCAAAATGACCGTGGAAGCACGCAAGTCCAAAAAGCGCAAACCGATAGGTATGATGAAGGACCTGACCCGTCTGCTTCAGGTTATAGGTGTTGCGATTATCCCTGTGGGGATAATGATGTATGTGAGGTCAACTCAAATTCTCGGCCTGATGCCGAAAGAAGCGGTGGAAAGCACTACCGCCGCCCTCATAGGTATGATACCGGAGGGACTTTATCTGCTTGTCAGCATAGCCTTGGCGGTGAGCGTTATACGCCTTTCACGCAAAGATACTTTGGTAAGGGATTTAAAAAGTATTGAAACGCTGGCGCGTACCGATGTGCTTTGTGTGGACAAAACAGGCACCATAACCGAAAACCGCATGGATGTTACGGAGGTAGTTTCCTTAGACGGCAACCTTATGAGCGGCGAGGATATTCACCGTTTGCTGACGGATTTTGCAATGAATATGCCCGGCACCAACGCCACCATGCAGGCCCTTAAAAACCATTTCAAGTCCGAACTTTTCCGCCCGGCAACGGGGATTAAAGAGTTTTCTTCGGTAGATAAGTACAGCGCCGTCGCCTTGTCGCCCGCTGAAGCCTATGCTCTGGGAGCACCGGAATTCTTGCTTAGAGGGCGGTTTCCGGAATACCTTAAAACAGTTGAGGACTATGCCGCAACCGGCAACCGTGTGCTGATGTTTGCCGCCTGCGCTCCCCTTGAAAGCGGGGACCCTCTCCAAACGCTTACACCCATTGCTCTGGTTACCCTTGAAAACCCGGTTCGCCCTGCGGCGAAAAAGACCTTTGAGTATTTTGTTGAACAGGGCGTTCAGATAAAAGTAATATCCGGCGATAATCCCGTAACGGTATGCATCGCCGCACGGGATGCGGGTATCCCCGGGGCGGAAAACTATGTAGACGCCTCAACTTTGGATACCAAAGAAAAAATTGCCGAAGCCGCCGGAAAATATACGGTTTTCGGCAGAGTGTCTCCCGAACAAAAACGGCAGCTTATCCTTGCCCNNCTTGCCCTGCAAAAGGCGGGGCATAAGGTGGCAATGACAGGCGATGGTGTAAATGACGTTCTGGCCCTCAAAACGGCCGACTGCGGTGTTGCCATGGCCTCCGGCAGCGAGGTGGCCTCAAAGGTTTCTCACCTTGTACTGCTCAAATCCGACTTTGACTCCATGCCTTTAGTGGTTGCGGAGGGCAGGCGGGTTATAAACAATATCGAGCGCACCGCTTCGTTGTTCCTTGTTAAAAACATCTTCTCTTTCGCTTTGGCCATAATATCCATTACGGCGGCCTTCGCTTATCCTTTGACACCCGCTCAGCTTTCGTTGGCAAGTATGATTACCATCGGTATTCCGTCATTCTTCCTCTCTTTGGAACCCAACACTTCCCTTGTTAAGGGGCGTTTTATTTGGAATGTGATTTACCGGGCTTTGCCCGCCGCCCTGACGGATTTGTTTGTACTCATAGGTCTGGTCTTGTTTGACGATGCTTTCGGCCTTGATCCAGCACAGGTGACCACCATTGCCGCCGTACTGATAACGGTTGTGGGCCTGCTTATGGTCTGGAATGTTTCCCGGCCCTTCAACCTTATGCGAGGAGTTCTTTTAGCGGGTTTGGTGGTGTTGTTTTTGGGGATTTTGGCAGTGGTTCCGAATATATTCTCCATCGTTGCATTGGAGTACGGGAGCGCGCTGATTCTTGCCGTTTTTGTTTTGCTGATTCCCTCCGTGATGTGGCTGTTTACCGTAGGTTTGGACAAAATAGCCGCCCTCTGCCGCCTTATAGCAAGAAAAATCTATATACTTAAAACCGTCAAATAAAGGGTTCAATCAATCAAAAAGCCGCCTCATCACGGACGATGAAGCGACTTTTTTAATTTTAATGCTTATTTTTCTTTTTCCGCAGCTTTCACGGTTTCCATCATTTGTTTGAACGTATCCGCAACTATGTAGGCGGTATCGGGGCCGAGGGAGTTGGTTTCCTCATAGTGGCCTCTGTCGAGCCTGTCCCTTGTGGTATCAATATATGGGATATCCGGATGGAGGAAAAAGTCATTGGGCGGAACCACATAGCCGGTAAAGTCGTTGACGAGGGCTAAGAAAAGCAGGTCGTCATCCCCGGCAATTTTCTGCAAGGGGTCGGGGTTGATGTCGGGAGACTTGCCCTCCGCCGTCTCTTCCGCAGGCAGGTAGCCGCCGTAGCAAAGTTCCGGGAAAATCTCATTAGGCAACATTAGAATGTTCAGGTCGCCTATTTGCATATAGGTCATTTCCGTTTTTACGGCAACGCCGATTTTGCCGTTGGTACATGGATATTTTTCCTTTTTTATAATCCCGACGGAACAAATCAAAGCAAGTGCATAGTTGTCAGCCGGGGAGTAGTATTCCTGACGGAGAATGCTTATTTTCGGTTCAAGTTTGCGCTCGTCCTCGATAGCAATAGCGGTGTCGNNGTGTCGGCCAGTTCCTTGCCGGCTATCTTTGTGGACTCAATGGGGTCTTTATCCAATTCCTTGAGGCGAATAAGTCCTCCCGCCGGACCGGTGAAGTAGATGGATTCCGCCCCTGCGGACTCCAGAATCCCCCTGCGCAGGTAGCAGGCAAAGTCCGCACTTACAATGGGGAGACCGAGCATATTTTCCGTATGGGAGTCATATTTAAGCATCCAAACTTCCGTTGAACCGTCTTTCGGAACAAAACGCAGACGGGCCAGCTCTTTGTTGAACACGTGGGGCAGTCGGGAGTCCCGCTGAATTTCCGGCGTTTCTTTTTTGCCGAAGTAGATATCCCCGTCTTTTCGGTTATCGTAGGCTTCCCTGATAACCTTTTTAATGCCGTCATAGACAATCTTCATATACTTTTTATCCCGGCCGCTTTTGGGCAGGGGACCCCACATGCCTATGGTATCTATACCGGCGTGATTATGGGTGCTGCAGAGGTTTATGGAGCGGCAGTTGGTCTGCTTTACAAAGTCCGCCAAATCCCGGCGGATATTGTCGGCATCATAGTCGGTCAGGCCGACGCTGTCCACCGACACCATCACAATGCCGCCGCGGCCGGAATTGTCGTCAATCCAAACCGCACTGGTGGTCATGGGATCCAGCACGCTTTTTGCCGGATTCCAGGCCTTGTACCCCGCCACGTAGTACTTTTTCTTGGGAATATCATCGGGCATAATATCGGTTTTTGCAAAACCGACGGTGAAAAACTCACTCTTTGCTTCAGCCACCCTGTCAAAAACTCCCTTGGGAATTTGCGGAGCGGGGCCCTTTTTTGCAAGCTTTTTACCGGAACGGATCATAGATTTTTCTAAAGTCCGTGCTAACGCCTTCATAAACGGCGAACCCTTCGCTTTTACAGGCATTGTATTACCTCCTTAAATTTCGGCCTCATATGCAAAAACTGCAAGCGCCTGAGCCAAAGTATATACTTTCAGCGGGTTCAAGTCAAATTAAATAAAAAGGGAACTTACCGTAATAAAAACAGATGCATAAAGGCGGACTTGCGGTAATTGTTGCGGAAAATCCGGCGGATATCATTCGCTAATTCCGCCCCTTATGCTATAATGCCTTTTGAATATATCGGGGAGGAACGGACATGGCAATTGAAAAGGTTAAAGAGTACTTTAAAAAATACGGAATTGAAGACAAAGTGCGTGAGTTTGAGGTGTCAAGTGCGACGGTGGAACTTGCCGCCGAAGCATTGGATTGCGAACCTTGCCGGATAGCAAAAACTCTTTCATTCATGGTAAATGAACAGCCCGTACTTATTGTTACCGCCGGTGACGCCAAGATTGATAACCCCAAGTATAAGGCGCAGTTCGGAACAAAGGCCAAAATGCTTTTACCGAGTGAAGCCGAAGAAATGATAGGCCACGCCGTAGGCGGCGTTTGTCCCTTTGCCGTTAATGAAAATGTCGTCATTTACCTTGATGAATCTTTAAAGCGGTTTAAGACGGTATTCCCGGCTTGCGGCAGCAGCAACAGCGCAATTGAATTGACGATTGACGAACTTGAAGAATACTCCCGCTTTACCGCATGGGTTGATGTTTGCAAAGGCTGGAGTGAAAACTTGTAATTAAAACTTAGCTTTCACCATACGAGAGAGGTTGATGAGGGCGAAGTAGTAATGAAAAATATTCGATAAATATCTGATGTAAAACAAAGTCAACAGAGGATGGTGATTATTTGCAACTATGGAGTTGCTCCAATGCAATTCCAATCAATCGATCGGTGTGGTCTGCCATAAACAGAGGAATGTTCAGCACATCATCGTCCAGCTTCAAGTTGTCCAAGGAAAAACGCACACGGAGCCTGACTTTATCCGGGAACAATTCCTTGAATTTTTTGAGACTTTTGCTTGTTATATTGTATGATGATTTGACTTCAATTGGGAAAATGTCATTCTCCCGCTGAATCAGGAAATCCACCTCATAAGGAGGATTTGTCTGCATCCAGTACCGAGGAGTCACTTCAAACTGTGTAATCAAAGTCTGAAGCACAAAAT
>DCTF01000041.1:10396-19388 GCA_002329225.1 Ruminococcaceae bacterium UBA1447 | reverse complement strand
AATAAGGTGTAAATTTTAATCTGTCGCAGGAAATGAGTTTAAAGCTAATGCCGTCAACACTGTCGTCAATCGAGTATTTTGCAGCCTCTCCGTGCAGGTGGCCGTAATAGCATTTTGTTATTCCGAACTTGTTAAGAACATCAAGAATTTCCCTGCAGCACGAATTAGAGGTCAGCGGAGGGTAATGAAGAAACACAATCTTTTCTTCCTTTTCGGCTTCTTCAAGACTTTTTCTGAGGCGCGTTACTTCCCTGTTCAGCACCTTTTCATCAAACTCGTCGTCGCTTTCAAACAGCCATCCCCTTGAGCCGCAGACGGAAACGCCGCCGCACACATAAGAATTATTGTGCAGAAAACGAATTGTTTTAAAGCCGTTTTCCTCAAGAAATCTATTCATCTTTGTTAAGGTGTTCCACCAATAATCGTGGTTGCCTTTAATAAGGAGTTTTTGCCCCGGCAAAGAATGCAAAAACCTGAAATCGGGCAGGGCTTCTTCCAGAGTCATACCCCAGGAGATATCCCCGGCGATGACAACCGTATCTTCCTCCTTAACAAGGGCACGCCAGTTTTTCTCAAGTTTTTTTTCAAAACCCGCCCAGCCCTGAAAGACCGCCATGGGCTTGTCGGTACCGAAAGACAGATGTGTATCCGCTATTGCAAAAAGTGACATGAAAGCCCCTTTCCCGTGAATTCATTTTGCCAGAAACTAAATGCCCAACATTTCCAAAACGGCGTTTTTCATATCCCCCGTTGCGCAGCAATTGCCAAAACGGATTTTCTTTTCTTCCAAGCCTTTAAGCTGATGCGGGCAGTTAACGCCTGTGAGTTCCTCCAGAGTTTTAAGCATTTCAAATTCATCTTCGCCGACTGCGGAGGGATTTAAAGCTTCAAGCACACTGGCGCTGAATTTGAAAGGCGAGGCTGTGGAAGCAATCACTGCGGGTGTGCCGTCCCCCGTTTCGTGGCGGTAATCCTCATAAACCTTTACCGCTACCGCCGTATGGGTGTCGCACAAATATCCCCGATTTTTAAATGTACGGGCTATGGTCTCTTTTGTCTGCCCGTCATTACAGTAACCGGCGGCAAAAGAGTCTTTAATTTTTTCTTCAACGCCTTGACTTATATTGTAACTGCCTTTTATAACAAGCTCGTTCATAAGGGATTTAATATAGGTGTCGTCCATATCCGCCAAAAGGTAAAGAAGGCGTTCCAGATTGCTGGAAACAAGAATATCCATAGATGGGGAAATGGTGGTATAAAAACGGCGCCTGCTGTCATAGGTACCGGTTTTAATGAACTCGGTCAGTACATTGTTGGAGTTTGACGCACAAATGAGTTTGTTCACCGGCACGCCCATTTTTTTCGCATAGCAGGCGGCCAGGATGTTGCCGAAGTTACCCGTAGGTACAACAATATTTATTTTATCACCGAGGTTTATGTTTTTCTTTGCAACAAGGTCGCAATAGGCGGATATGTAATAAACGATTTGCGGCACAAGCCTGCCCCAGTTAATTGAGTTGGCGGAAGAGAACATGGCGTTTTTCTCTTTTAATCTTTCGCCCAAGGCTTTATCCGTAAATATGGCCTTTACTCCGTTTTGAGCGTCATCAAAATTGCCTTCAATGGCGCAGACGGCTACATTTGCACCCTCCTGGGTGGTCATTTGCAGTTTCTGCATGGGACTTACCCCCCGGTCGGGATAGAAAACCATAATTTTAGTACCCGCAACGTCTTTAAAACCTTCAAGGGCGGCCTTGCCGGTATCCCCCGAGGTGGCAACCAGAATAACAATCTCTTTACCGGGTACGGCTTTTTCCGCCGATACGTTCAGCAAATACGGGAGAAGCTGCAGCGCCATATCCTTAAATGCGCAGGTAGGGCCTTTCCAAAGTTCGAGCACATGCACATTGTCATAAAGTTTTTTCAGCGGCGCCACTTCAGGGTCGCTGAATTTGCCCGACGCATAGGCTCCCGAAACACAGCGGGATATTTCTTCGGCGCTGAAATCCGTTAAGTACATTGAAAGTACGGCTTCCGCCCTTTGTACATAATTCTTTTTCACAAGGGATTTCAAATCTTCAACAGAGAGCTGCGGTATGCTTACCGGCAGAAAGAGCCCACCCTCGGAAGAAATCCCCTCGGAAATAGCCTGAGATGCGGGAACTTTTACTCCGCTGTTTCTTGTGCTTGTGTAAACCATATTTCTCCCCTTACAAGTTGCATTTTTTTATAAATCCGAACCGATTGCCTTACATCAGACTTTCAAAGGCGTTTTTTATATGATTGATTTTGTCAAGCGAGCCGTCCGCCTTTAAATAAACTTCTATAACGTCAAAACGGGGCTGCAGTGCGGGCCTGTGTTTTTGCAGATATGCCGCCGCAACTCCGCAGATTTTTTTCTGTTTTTGCAGGCTTACCGCCTCAGCCGGGGTAGCCAGCGCCCCCTCCGTGCGGGTTTTTACCTCAACAAAAAATATATATTCTTCATCGCCGGCAATAATATCCACTTCGCCATAGCGGTTGCTCACATTTGCGGCAAAAATTTGAAAACCCGAATCCCTCAAATACCGTGCCGCAAAGACCTCGCCTCTGGCTCCGGTCAGACTTTTGTCCATTATACACTCCCGAAACTATTTCTTTATATACTTCGCTCTGTCAAAGTTCTTCAAAAACGTTTTACGGTGAACCGGGGAAGGGCCGAAAAGGGCAAGCTTTTCGTAATGCAGGGCGGTACCGTAACCCTTATGACGGGCGAACTCGTATTGAGGGTATCGGCTGTCCAACTCCAACATAAGCCTGTCCCTGCTGACCTTTGCAAGTATTGATGCCGCGGCGATTGAGGCGCTTAAAGCGTCGCCCCCCGTAAGGGCTTTACCGGGAATATCCAATTCCGGCATTTTGTTGCCGTCTACCAAAGCGCAGTCCGCTTTAACGGCAAGGCCTTCCACCGCCCGCTTCATTGCCAGCATACTTGCCTGAAGAATGTTAAGGCGGTCAATTTCTTCTTCCGAAGCCTGTGCAATACAATATGCAACGGCTTTTTCACGGATAAGGTCAAATAAAGCGTCTCTTTTTTTAGCCGAAAGTTTTTTCGAATCATTCAGGCCCTGAATATCGCAGGAGGGCGGCAGGATTACCGCAGCGGCAAAAACCGGCCCCGCCAAAGGGCCCCGCCCCGCTTCGTCAACTCCGCAAGGGTTTAAAAAGCCCCGCTCCGCAGCCATATTCTCATAACGATACCAATCCATTTTTCACCTGTAAAAAGTTTTCGGGGTAATCAGGGTCTTTCCAATGTAATTTTTCCCAGCTTGCCGCCTCTGAACTCATCTAAAAGCGTCACGGCGGCTCTGAGTGTGTCCGTTTCGCCCCCGCTTAAAAGCATCCCTCTGCGCCGGGCAACAGCTTCCAGCAAATCATGTTCCGTGCTCTGCTGAGGGTCTTCAACCCCGTAGCGCTCGGCAATACGCTCGGGATAGGCTGTTTTTAAAGCCGTAAGCAGGTGCAAGGCCAGCCATTCAACATCTAAAATCTCATCTTTTACCGAACCGATAAAGGCAAGCTTTTTGCCCGCTTCGGGGTCTTCAAACTTGGGCCAAAGCATACCCGGGGTGTCGAGCAGCCGAATGCCGTCCCCGATGTCAAACCACTGATTTTGGCGGGTTACACCCGGTTTGTCGGCGGCTTTAGCCTTGACTTTGCCGGCCATTCGGTTAATAAAAGTGGACTTCCCCGTATTGGGAATCCCGACCACCATTACGCTCAAAGGTTTGCCGACCATGCCCTTGGCTTTATTGGCGGCTATCACTTCACCGAGTTCCCGGCGGACAAGAGGTGCAAAGCGGTTTACGCCCTTACCGGAAGAACAGTTTACCGGGATTGCGCTGACCCCTTTTGCGGCATAGTGTTCCACCCAAAGTTTTGTAACGTTATCATCAGCCAAATCGCTTTTATTTAAAAGTACGATTCTGGGTTTTGTGCCTATGAGGTTCAGAAGTTCCGGATTGCGGCTGCTTTTCGGCACCCGGGCGTCCAGAATCTCGGCCACCAAATCCACCATAGGCAGACTCGCTTTAATAAGCCTGCGGGTTTTTGCCATATGGCCGGGGAACCACTGCACATTCTGTTTTTGAAAATCGTTCATTTATACCGCTCCGGCAACCGGCTCACTTAACCTCCCAACTGTCCCTCGGGAAAACACGGCCGATTACCTTACCTAAGATATAGTTTTCATCCACAAAACCTATATCTTTAGTGCGGCTGTCCGTGGAATGGTGACGATTGTCACCCAAAACAAAAACCTTTCCCTCAGGCACCGTTAAGGGGAAATCCATATCATGCTTATCCGTGGTTTTACCATTTATATAAGGTTCCTGTATGACCTTGCCGTCCACAAAAACAAGGCCTCTTGCAAAATCTATATCCACCGTCTCCCCTTCCACGGCTATAACCCTTTTTACCAGCGACTTATGTAAAAAGTTCGGTTGGATAATGATAACGATGTCGCCCCTTGCGGGCTCTTTTAAAACGGGTGAAACAAGCAGTTTATCCCCGTCGTGTAAAGTGGGTATCATGGAGGGGCCTACTACCCCCGCTACGCGGAAGAAAAAGGTGAACACAATCATTATTATGATTACGGCGGAAAAGATTATTGAGGCCATATCATAAAGCAACTGGTCAATTCTGGCTTTTATTGCGCTTAAAGACATACAAAACACTCCCGTTTTAAGACTGGACTTTAATTATAAACCATTATCGGTGTAAATAAAAATATTAATCATAAGAAAAAGACGAATACTCGATATGCCAGCTTTTAAAAGGATAAAAGCGAAACCAGGCTCTGCCTAAAACATAGCGTTCATCAATAAAACCGATACCGGAAGAGCGGCTGTCCTTTGAATTGTTGCGGTTATCACCCATAACAAAGATTTTCCCTTCCGGCACAGTCAGGGGAAAAGATACATCAAAAAAGCGGTGTGTCGGCTCGCTGATATACGGTTCGTTCAGCACCTTGCCGTTTATACTGACTTCTCTTTTTTGAAAATCTATGTTTACGGTGTCCCCGCCCACGGCTATCACCCGTTTAATCAACGGTTCGCGTACCTCGTTTGGCTGGGTAATTACAACAATATCTCCCCGACGGGGTTTGAAAGTGAAGCCGGTTATAGCCACCCAGTCACCGCTGTTCAGCGTGGGCACCATAGATGTTCCGTCCACCCCGACAGGGCGAAAAATAAAGGCAAAAAGCAAAAAAATAATAAAAACGGACCCCACCGCCGAATCTGTCCAGTCATACAACAGGCGCCAAATCAACGGTGCTTTTTTCTCATCCTCCGACCCTGAGGGGCTGAATTCTATCCAATATTCCTCATTAACTCGCACTTTTTCGCCTTCTTAACACCAAGTAAAATTATGCCCGAAAGGGCAGACCAAAGTCTGCCCCTTCAAAAAAATCAGTTTTGACGATTCCCGGCAATCAGCCGATCTTCTGCTTAACTTTGGCCGCCTTGCCCACTCTGCCGCGCAGATAGTAGAGTTTTGCTCTGCGAACCTTACCGGCGCGCACAAGTTCCGTTTTAACAATGTTGGGTGAATGGAAGGGAAAGACACGCTCCACACCCACGCCGTAGGAAAGACGCCTGACCGTGAAGGTTTCGGAAACGCCGCTGCCGTTGCGGGCAATGACGGTGCCTTCAAAGACCTGAACTCTTTCCCTGTCGCCTTCGCGAATTTTCACATGAACCTTAACGGTATCACCGATAAGGGCCTTGGGAACTTCCTGCTTGATTTGATCTTCCGTAATTAATTTGAGAGCATCCATTGGTTTTTCCTCCGATTTTTCAGACGTTCATAAGGTTTGGCCTCAGAGGAACATCAGCTTTAATGTTTCAGCATTAAACCCCATCTTTTCATGACGGTAACAAATGCCGTGACATAATAGCATAAAGCATCTTGTGTTGCAAGTATTTTTTTAATAATCCCGGTTATTTTTGGCAAAATTCCGTTCCGGCGGCCGAAAATGGCACTATTCAAACGGCGAAAGGTCCGCTTTAAACAATTGTTTTCGAATAATGTCAGCGGCGGCAATTTCAATTCCCGACTGAGCTTCAAGAGCTTCTGAAAGCAGAAAGGGGTTAAGATTGGCCGTGCTGCCGGCGGAAAGGGTTGCCTCTATAAGAACATAATTGTTGTCGATTTTTGCTTCAAACCGCTGAACGTGTTCGACTATGTTGACCTCTTTAAGCGTTTTACCCTTGCCTTTTTTTGCCGGCTTTTCGGCTATCAGTTCGCCCTTTTCAATCACTTCAAGAGCGGTTTCATAAAAAGCCTTTGCATCCGCTGCGGACAAAAACTCAAGTTCAAGGCGGTAGGAGGCATAGCGGATTGTTTTTGCCGCATCTTTAACAGGCCTTACATTGATTATACTCAAACCCTCGGGCATAACCTTTGAAAGGGCCGCTTTAAGTTCTTCGCAGCTCATTTCCCCCTCAAGGCGCATATCCATACTCTCATTTTCACCCTCTATGCCCAAAGAGAGGGGCAGAGTGAACGCTATATAGGGCTGAGGGTTAAACCCTTGGGTATACCAAACCGGCAGGCGTGCTCTTTTTACGGCACGGAGCATGGACCTGTAAAGGTCAAGGTGGGATATGTATTTTACATTCCCGGTTTTTGAGAAAAATACCCTAACCTCTTGCATGGCAATACCCTCCGTTGAGCTTTTCGGCGCCGCAGCCTGCACAGTTTTCCCGGCAATGGGCTGTGGTCTCGCCCCGGTGCGCTTTTTCCCTCTCCCTTTTTAAGAAAGCCTTGGTAATGCCGTAATCCAGATGATCCCAGGGGAGAAGTTCCGAGACATCACGCACCCTTGATGAGTAAAACTCCGGGGCAAGACCGCATTTTTTGAAAGCCTCCCGCCATATATCATATTTAAAGCGGTCATCCCAGCTGTCAAAGGTACAGCCGTCACGCCAGGCGGTTTCCACCACCGCCGACAGCCGCCTGTCTCCCCTTGCAAAAACCCCTTCGAGGAAGCTCATATGCGGATTGTGAAAACTCGGGCTGACTTTTCGGGTTGTTATTTTTTCTTTTAAGTATATCTGCTTTTCTTTAAACTCTTCCGGGGTGTTCTGCGCTTCCCACTGGAAGGGAGTAAAGGGCTTGGGTACAAAGCCCGATGCACTCAAAGAAACGTTTACCCCCTTGCCCCTGGGTTTTTCGGGGTTGGAGTAAAACTCGTCAACTATTTTTTGCGCCAATCGGGCTATGCCCTCCACGTCCTCCGAGGTTTCAGTCGGCAGGCCCAGCATAAAATAGAGTTTAACCGCCGTCCAGCCTCCGCGGAAAGCCTCCCGTGCACCGGACAGTATTTCTTCCTCGGTGATGTTTTTGTTGATTACATCCCTAAGTCTTTGGGTACCCGCTTCCGGCGCAAAGGTAAGCCCGCTACGGCGTACCGCCAAAAGCTGTTCGCCAAGTTCTTTGGAGAAATTATCCAAACGCAGGGACGGCAATGCCACATTTATACCGTCTTTTACCGTCCAGTCAAGCAAGGCGGGTAAAAGTTCTTCCAGACGGGTATAGTCGCTGGTGCTGAGTGAACAGAGGGAGACTTCATCATAGCCGGTATTCTCACACAGGGCTTTGCATTGGGAGTTGACTACTTCCGGACTCCTTTCCCTTATAGGGCGGTAAATAAAGCCCGCCTGACAGAATCTGCAGCCCCGAATACAGCCCCGAAACAGTTCCGCCACGGCGCGGTCATGCACAATCTCAAGGAAGGGAACCACGAATTTTTCCGGTGCAAAGACGGTATCCAAATCCGATATCGTTCTTTTTTTAACCGTCTCCGGCGCACCCTCCGCCGCCTTTATAGCCGACAGCCTGCCGTCCTGATGATATTCCGCCCGATACAGGGAGGGCACATACACGCCGGGGATTTTGCAGGCCGCAAGCAGAAACTCTTTTTTTGAAGAGTTCATTTTTTTATGAGTTTTTAACAGTTCAAGGAGCTGAACATTGACCTCTTCCCCCTCCCCCAACACAAACAGGTCAAAAAACTCCGCCAGAGGTTCGGGGTTGCAGGCACAGGGGCCGCCGCCCATGACAATGGGGGTAAGTCCGGTTCTTTGCCCGGCTTTTACAGGTAAGCCCGCCAAGTCCAGCATATTGAGCACATTCGTATAGCAAAGTTCATATTGCAGGGTAAAGCCTATAAAGTCAAAATCCTTTATCGGCTCTCCGCTTTCCAGCCCGTAGAGCGGAATATCTTCCCTGCGCATGACTTCTTCCATATCAGTCCAGGGGGCAAAAACCCGTTCGCAACGGGTATCCTCTCTGCTGTTAAGTAAGGAATAGAGTATTTTCATCCCCAGGTGAGACATACCTATTTCATAAACATCGGGAAAGCAAAAGGCAAAGCGCATATCCGCATTCTTCGGGTCTTTGATTACGCTGTTCAGCTCGCCCCCGGTGTAACGGCCGGGCTTTTGCACTTTTAATAAAAATCTTTCAAGACTTTTCGGGAACATTTTCCCCTCCAAAACTTTTCGTTGAGCGCCCGTATTCGCAAAGGCCTGCCGGAAGCAACGCCTCCGACAGGCCGCAAGTCAATTCGTAAGCGTCTGTTAAAGATTAAGCAAGACCGGCCGCTTTTCTCAAGTCATCGACTCTGTCCGTTTTTTCCCAAGTCAGGTCAATATCCGTTCTGCCCACATGGCCGAGGGAAGCAAGCTGACGGTAAATAGGACGGCGCAGGTCAAGTTTTTCAATAATTGCGGCGGGGCGCAGGTCAAAGAGTTCGGAAACTATGCAGCTGAGCCTGTCGTCAGCAATAACGCCGGTGCCGAATGTTTCTACCATGATAGAAACGGGGCAGGCAATACCGATGGCATAAGCCAGCTCAACTTCGCATTTTTGAGCCAGACCTGCGGCAACAATATTCTTTGCCACATATCTTGCGGCATAAGCGGCGGAACGGTCAACCTTTGTGGGG
>DCTF01000041.1:0-10381 GCA_002329225.1 Ruminococcaceae bacterium UBA1447 | reverse complement strand
ATAGCCGCCGTAGGTATCCACAATTATTTTGCGTCCCGTAAGACCGCTGTCCCCCTGGGGACCGCCGACCACAAAGCGGCCGGTAGGATTGACATAAACGGTTGTGTCTTCATCCATAAGCTCTTTCGAGATAATCGGATTTATAACATGCTCGATAATATCTTTCCGAATTTGTTCGGGTTCAACATCGGCGCTGTGTTGTGAAGATACGACGATTGTATCTACACGGCAGGGTTTGTCGTTTTCATCATACTCCACGGTAACCTGAGTTTTTCCGTCCGCTCTCAAGTAATCCAAAGTACCGTTTTTGCGTTTTTCGGTCATTTGGCGTGCCAGCCTGTGGGCAAGGGAAATAGGCAGGGGCATCAGTTCAGGTGTTTCGTCACAGGCGTAACCGAACATCATACCCTGGTCGNNGCAGGTATTGCCGTCAAAACCTTTTTCCGCACTGTCGTAGCCAATTTCGCAAACAACATCACGGACAAGTTTGGGAATATCCACATGACAATCGGTGGTAATTTCTCCCATTACATAAATGATACCGGTTGTGCAGGTGCATTCACAGGCAACCCTGCCCATTTTGTCCTGCGCCATGATTGCGTCCAACACGGCATCTGAAATCTGGTCACAAATTTTATCAGGATGACCCTCGGTTACGGATTCGGATGTAAATAAGTGCTTCGGCATAGTTTTTCCCCTTTTCATAAAAAATAACGCTCGTAGGCGAACCGCGGGCGTTTTAATCACCTTATCTTTCGGTTACTACCGCAGGATTTAGCACCTTGTAAAGCTCTTGAACTTTACAGGCTGCCGGGTGTCAACGGGCCTGTCCCCTCAACCGCTCTTAATAAGGAATATTCAATTTATGCATTTATTCTACTGCTTTGCAGTTTGCTTGTCAAGTTTAACGGCGAATGTTAAAAAACTGTTCATTTTTTCGGCATTCAGCTCTGCGGCCGCAGCAAATCGAGCTTTAATAATATACTTCTCAGCGGGAAAAACACCAAGGCGGTTATCAAAGAATTAAGCCCCGCTTTAAGCAGATTGAACGGAATAATAACCGGCAGCAGCATCCCTTTTACAGCGTCAAATGCTACGCCGAAAAAGCGCACGGTAAAAAACAGGTTCAGCGGAACCATCAGCGCAGTCATAGCCAGAGAACCCAGAACCAGACCGAGGATAAGCGACCAAAGTGTCTTCCACTTTTTATAGATAAGACCGGCAACAAGCACCAGCGCTCCGGATGCGCAAAAATGCATCACGATGCCCACCCAACCGCTTGAGGCGCTTATGGTGACACCTTGCAGAATGCTTACCAGCAGGAGGATGAGCAACCCTGAAACGGGGCCGAACAGCATTGTGCCGATCAGCACCGGGACATCCGCCATATCATACTGCAAATACGGTGCGGAGGGGAAAAAGGATACCAACGGAACTACATACAGGGAGACAATCGAGATTGCAACAAGCATTGCCATCTGCGCCATTTTTGATACGTTATATTTCGTATTCTTCTCCATTTCAAACCTCCGCCAAAAATAAATATCGCCCCGCGAAAACACGCGGGGCGGCATGATTCATTAAACGCAGCTCTCCTATCCGGACTATACCGTCGGTCCCGGAATTACACCGAGTCAACCGCCAAGCGGCTTGCGGACTTTTACCGCCGGTGGGGAATTACACCCCGCCCCGAGTTGCTGAAAAGAGTCTATGCCATAATCGGCAATTTGTCAACAGGGTAAACAATAAGTTCCGTTGTTTTTCCGTTTTTCGCAAACAAATTCCTGTTTACTCATGTGCCGCCTGACATACGGGTCAAGGTAAATATTTTTCCGTACCGTCCGTACGCATTCTGTATGTCCACTGTGACTCACCTTCGCTCGTGTAATAGATCCAATCCCCGACTACGGCAAATCTTTTTACATCTTCATTAAGCAGCAATGTATTTTCAGTACCGTCTGTGCGAATCCTATAAAGAAAAAGAGAGTTGCTTTCACTTGTACGGGTGTAATAAATCCAATCGGCGGCAGCATTAACGGAAGCGGCGGAACCTTCGACAAGTTTCATCTTATTCTGTCCGTCAAACTGCACTTTCCAAATACAATAATCATCATCAATATAGTACAACCAATCACCGGCCGCATTGACTGTCGACACTCCCTTGTCAACTATTTTGATTTTATCCTTGCCATCGGTACTTATAGAGAAAAGTCCTCCGTCCGCTGACCCGCGGCAATAGTAAACTCTGTTGTCCAGAACAAAAAAGTCCGTTGCAAAGTCACTTGTAATTTTCTTCTCTCCTTTACCGTCCGTTCTTATTCTATACAGACCGCTGAGAGGCTTATCAAAGTCGGTATAGTAAATCCAGTCGTCAACCACAAAGATTTTATCAAAGTTGATTTTCTCAAGCAGTTCCGTTTTTGAACTTCCATCCGTTTTTATTTTAGTCAGCCGATTATTAAACCTGTTTATGTAATAAATCGAATCGCCANNATATCGTTTTTTCTTTATCGGTTGAACTTATTTTACACAGGTAATCATTAAGACCGCTGTCGGTCGTAAAACAGACCCAATCATCTTGCATAGCGACAATGCCATAATTTGAATGGTTGCCGGAAGTGTTGCCGTACAAAAAGACCGGCTCGTTGCCGTCTGCACCTTTTTTCTCAGCTTTATTACAACCGGACAAGGCGCATAATACCAAGACAAAGACAATAAATACTTTAAAAAGCCTTTTTAACATAAGCAATCACCTTCAAATTAAGTGGTTGAAAAACATATCCGCGGGGGTATTTCTGTTTGTTTTTTTGCTTATTAACCCTTGCACAGCGTTAATCCGAATCGGAAAAATCAAACAATCGGGGTTGCATATTTGCGGAAAGTGTTGTCAAGAAAATCAAACATGTTATCAACATCGGTTCGACACACATACTCCATTTTTTTGAACTCTTTTTTTATTAGATTATGGATTTCTTCTTCACTTTTCCCCTCAATCATTACAACCGCTAAAAACCTAACCTCTTCAGATTTGCTTTGAGGAGGCACAAGGACAGACTCGATAGAAACAGGCTCATCACTTAACCATATACCTTTTTGTTTTGCCTTTTTCATCATAAACATAGGAGCATAAAAAAGTGCCGCCTACATCGCCAGATAACAAGTATGTTTTAAAACGCTATTTTCCAATATGGACTTAATCCGTATTCCCGCATATCAAAGAGCATGCCAATAAAAATACAGAGTCTTATTTTCTTCATCAAGGAATGAATAGTATCTGCCCTTGTCCGTAAACTCTACATCATCGCAGACAAACAGTTGCTTTGATTTCAGGTCGTCACGAATCATGCTTACATCAAACAAGGGCCTTTTAAAGAAGTCGCCCTCACTTTGCCCGCAATCTTTTTCATAATCGTATAAATCCCATTTATGATTAGCGGTTACGGAATAAAAGCGGTCATCTTTTATTTTGACTTTTCCGCTATAGCAATAATCATATGTTCTGAAGAATATGCTGCCGCTTCTATGCGAAACCTGAAAATGCCACTCGCAACTTTCAATATTCCCGTCAAGGAATGATAAGAAAGGACTTGTATTCATCAGTTCATCCGCATCCGTTGAGGTTTTAATAACATCGCCCTCACGGTCAACATCGAAGGGTTTACCGCCCAACAACAGTATTACGACAAATATAAAAGCAATAAGTAGCACAATCACTATCGGGATTACTAATAGCTTTTTCAACTCAATACCGCCTCCTTAACAGATTAGACAGTTCTCAAACCGACAGATAATTTACTTTCTTTCAACAGAAAAAGCCGTAACCAAAAACAATCATTTTTCCAAGCCCACAATACCCGTTTTGCGCAGGTTTGTCAACAAACAAATTGTGAACAAAAAATCGACATATTTGTTGTCAAAATCGGATTGCTCCCTTTTAAACAAAGGGGGAGCAATTCGGCTTGTGGTTGGATGATTTTATTGAGTTAATCAAACAGCCGCCAAGTATCAGTCTCTCTTTTAAAAACGGGTTCAGTTGTTTTGATTGTTCCATCAGCTTTTAATGCCGCTATATCCTATACAGTTTCACTTATTATTTTCATCGAGCGGTAATTTCGATGAATGTGTTGTGTGTTATCCTTGTATTTCTCCGGCCTCAAGAGCTTTTTTAACATTATAANNCATCTTATAACAAAACTTTGTCTGTTCTTAATGGGAGATTTTCGGAAATTATGATATTAGAAGTGTTAAAAGTAAGAATATACATTAGTTAAGTTGAATTTAAAATAGTCAGTAGCGTAAGTAATAATGACGACACATATCAAATAGAGTACTTTATTAACCAGCATAAAAATCAAATATGCTTTGGCACAGTTGCGTTTATTGAGGTTTTCTGTACGTTTGCCGAATGCCCAAACAAGCAACAATATGGTTCCAGCAATACCGCAGGTAACCGCATTAAGCAGACCGGGAAATAAGAAAAACTCTAAAAAGTTGTCAACAGTCATTACAGGTGCGAGGTCTTGTTGCTTGTTAGCTTCCTGAGCCGTTTGAGATTCCGTGGGCGGCATAGCTTCATAAACCGGTTCAGCAACGGGTTGTTCCGCAGACAGGACATTTTTTTCTGTCATCGGTTAGCGGTGTGCCGCATTTGTTGCATGTCATAATAAACTTCCCCTTTCAAGTTTAATTTACGGATTTATTTTAAAATGCCGTTATCAAGCCCTATGTTAATAGAAGATTGAACCTCCTTGCTCCCCCTCGGCTTTTGACCGAAGGGGGCAATTTGGCTCGTGGTTGTTTGAATTCCTATTCCTGAAATAAGTAATAAATCAGTTTTATGTAGTCCTATGCCTTTGCACACAGTCAGAAATGACATTAGGGTAATTCCCACAACCGCAAATCACGCTCTCCCAACCAACTATCGCCACCAGAAACTAGGCTTCCATCGGATTTGACTGCAACAATATGTGTACCTTTTGCTGAAACTGATACAATGTCTGTCCAACCAGAGTATTCTTGCAAGGCCACATCGTTTCTTAATATTACTTCTTCACCAGCATATGCAATAGTGCCATTCTTGCTTAATCCGACTGTATGTGGGATACCAGCTGTAATGGAAACAATTCCCTTCCAAGTCTGTACATTACATTGATCTCTGTAATTGTTGCCAGTAGCAACAACTCTACCGTTCGCCTTAAGACCTACGCTGTGGCCTCCTCCTGCCGATATAGAAACAATGTTCTTCCAAGAACTCAGCTCGCACTCCCCGTACTCATTTCTACCTGTTGCCAATACCTTTCCATTCTTTTTTAAAGCGATTGTATGATACGGCCCACAAGATATTGATATAATATCTTTCCATTCCTCAACATTGCATTGTCCATATTCATTTTCTCCCGTGGCGACGACCGTACCATCAGCTTTTAATCCAACCGTAAACTGCATCCCGGCTGAAACTTCAACAATATTGTTCCATTCGCACACATCACTCTGCCCAAAATCCTGAAGTTCCTCCGAGGCAACTACAGTAGTAGCTAAAACTGTGCCGTCCGTTTTTAATCCAACAATATGGCCACCTCCAATAGCTATTGATTTGATGCTTTTTTAATATTTTCATTATAACACACTTTTATGTTGCGTCACCCTGTGCTAAAATATAGTCCACTCGGCATATTTAAAATAGGGGGCATANNAGAGGAATTTAACATTCAGGCAAGCCAACTCGCTCGGCAATTGCGCCAAACCCTCGGGATAAAATCATTAACCGGTCTGCGTTTATTTAACCGCTACGATGTGGAAGGTTTGAATGAAGGGGAGTTTAACCGGGCTGCACACCTTGTTTTTGCCGAAGCCAATGTTGACAACCTCTATTCGGAGTTGCCCGTTCCCGCCGACAAAAATGTTTTTGCCGTGGAATATCTGCCCGGTCAATATGACCAGCGGGCGCATATGGCTTCCCAATGTATAGCGCTTATGAGCGTGGGGGAAGAACCCAAAGTCCTCAATGCAAGGGTCTACGCCCTTGAGGGGGAACTGACGGACGAAGAAATTGAGCGGATTAAAAACTATATAATTAACCCCGTGGAATCCCGTCTTGCCCGTATGGGAACTTATGAAACATTGAACATTCCCGTTCCCGTGCCGGAAAAAGTCGAGCGGGCAACGGGCCTGATAACCTGCAGCGAAGAGGAACTTGCGGAGTTCCATAAAAGCTTCGGTTTTGCCATGACCTTGGAAGACCTCGCCTTTGTTCGGGACTATTTCAGAGATGAAGAGGGGAGAGACCCCAGCCATACGGAGCTTAAAGTTCTGGACACCTATTGGTCGGACCACTGCCGCCACACTACGTTTCTGACGGCACTTGACGATGTGGCTTTTGAGCAGGGCGGCACTTCCGCCGTTGTTAAAGAGGCGTGGGACGAATACCTTGCCGCACGTAAGTCGATTTACGGCGAAAGGCAAAAGAATATTTCCCTCATGGATATGGCGACTATCGGCACAAAAGTGCTTAAAAGCCGCGGGCTTGTAAATGACCTTGACGAGAGTGAGGAGATTAACGCCTGTTCAATCCGTGCGGGTGTCAATGTTGACGGTAAAGAAGAACCCTGGATTATCCAGTTTAAAAATGAAACCCACAATCATCCTACCGAGATTGAACCTTTCGGCGGAGCGTCCACCTGCTTGGGCGGCGCAATAAGGGACCCCTTGGCCGGAAGAGCCTATGTCTATCAGGCTATGCGTATCACCGGTTGCGGCGACCCGAATACGCCTTATGAAGATACTCTGCCCGGCAAACTGCCGCAGAAAAAGATAACCGTTACCGCCGCCGAGGGTTATTCCTCATACGGCAATCAGATCGGCGTTGCCTCAGGCCAGATTGTGGAAATTTATGACCCGGGTTATGTGGCCAAACGTATGGAACTCGGCGCCCTTGTGGGAGCCTGTCCGGAAGAAAATGTTAAAAGAGAAGTTCCCGTTCCGGGGGATGTCGTTATCCTTGTGGGCGGCAGAACCGGGCGTGACGGCTGTGGCGGAGCCACTGGTTCCTCCAAGGCTCACGACTCCACTTCTTTTGAAACGGCGGGCGCCGAAGTGCAAAAGGGCAACCCGCTTCTGGAACGCAATATCCTCAGGCTTTTCCGCAAAAAAGAGGCCTCCCTGCTTATTAAACGCTGTAACGACTTCGGCGCCGGCGGCGTCAGCGTTGCGGTGGGTGAACTTGCCGACGGTTTGGATATAAACCTTGATGCGGTTCCCGCAAAATATGAGGGACTTGACGGTACGGAACTTGCCATTTCCGAATCCCAGGAGCGTATGGCCGTTGTCGTTGCCGCCGAAAATGCCGAAAAGTTTATTTCCCTTGCCCATAAAGATAATCTTGAAGCCACCGTTATAGCCAAGGTTTCTTCAAAGCCCCGCCTTGTTATGCATTGGCAGGGCGATACCGTAGTGGATATCAGCCGTGCTTTCCTTAACACCAACGGCCTTACCCAAAGGGCAAAGGCGCTTGTGTCCGCCGGGGATATGGCGGACTGCTACACCGCCGCCGTGCCGAAGGAATTGGCGGATTTATCCGGCCTTGCCGCCCTCAAAGCCAATCTCGGCCGTTTGGAAGTATGCTCGCAAAAAGGGCTTGTAACCCGCTTTGATACGGGCGCCGTGGCGGTAAACCTCCCTCTGGGCGGTAAACTGCAGCTGACTCCGGAAGAGGCGATGTGTGCAAAAATCCCACTTGTTAAAGGGGAAACCGATGACGCAACCGTCATGAGTTACGGCTTCATCCCCGGTTTAAGCCGCTGGAGTCCTTTCCACGGAGCCGTCTATGCGGTAGTTGAATCTCTGGCAAAGCTTGCCGCCTTGGGCGTGGACCCGTCCAATGCCCGACTGACCATGCAGGAATACTTTGAGCGTCTGGGTGACGAGCCCCGGCGTTGGGGCAAGCCCGTTGCCGCCATGCTCGGCGCCCTCACCGCACAACTTAACTTCGGCGTTCCCTCAATCGGCGGTAAAGACAGTATGTCCGGCTCTTTTAACGATTTGGATGTGCCGCCCACTCTGGTCTGCTTTGCCGTGTCAATGGCAAAGGCTTCCGGAATCGCTTCCGCCGCCTTTAAGAATGCGGGTTCCCGTGTAGTTCTCCTGCCCCTGCCGGTAAAAGCGGAGTCCGGTCTGCCGGATTGGGAAGCGGCCAAGACCCTGTTCTCACGTGTTGCCGCAATGGCGGCGGACGGTACAATAACCGCCGTCTCCGTAGTTCGTGAAGGCGGAGTCGCCGCCGCCGTTTGCCGCATGGCTTTCGGCAACGGTTTCGGCTTTAAGTTTGCAGACGGTCTTACCGAACAAAACCTCTACGCTCCCGGCGTAGGTTCCTTTGTGGCGGAACTGGCTCAAAAGGCGGATACCGCAGGGCTTGACCTGATTGACTTGGGTACCGTTACACCCGACGGCTCCTTTGTTCTTGAAGATGAAAAAACCGGTTTTGACGATATGATTAAACACTGGACGAATACCCTTGAACCGGTCTTCCCCGCCGGGGGCGAAGACGCTCCCATGCCCGTTGATATACCTCTGTATAAAGAGCGCTCTGAGGCGGCTCCCGTGGTTTTAAACGCTGATGTCCGTGTTGCCATACCCGTTTTACCCGGCACAAGTTCCGAGTATGAAACGGTGCAGGCCTTTGCAAAGGTCGGAGCGAAACCCTCCCCCTGGCTGTTTAAAAACCTCAGCCCGCTGGATATTGAGCAAAGTATTCAGGCTTTTGAGGAAGAAATCCGTGCCTCGCAAATCCTTATGCTCCCCGGCGGTATAACCGGGGGAGATGAACCGACGGGTTCAGCCAAATTCTTTGTAAATCTGCTTAAAAATGACAGAATTCGTGAAGCGGTGGAAGATTTGCTCCAGAACAGGGACGGCTTGATTTTGGGTATCGGCAACGGCTTCCAGGCACTCTTGAAAACCGGACTCCTGCCTTTCGGCGCCTATACCGACTTTGCCGAAAACCGAAGCGCCCTTACCGCCAATACCATCGGGCGTCATGTTGCCCAAATGGTCTACACAAGGGTAACAAGCGTCAAATCCCCCTGGTTCGCCCTTGTCAATGCCGGCGATGTATTCGCCCTGCCCGTTTCCCACGGGGAGGGGAGATTTACCGCGCCGGAAGACGTTTTGCGCGGTCTGTCCGCAAACGGGCAGATAGCCGCCCAATATGTTGACCTGAACGGTTCTCCTGCGGGCGCTCTGTCCTTTAACCCCAACGGTTCGGTTTGCGCAGTGGAGGCTGTAACTTCCCCGGACGGCAGAATTTTGGGTAAAATGGGCCATAGCGAGCGTCCCTGTGACGGCTTATACAGGAATGTCCCCTTTGAAAAAAATCAGAAGATTTTTGAAGCGGGGGTAAAATACTTTAAATAATATCTGACTGGAGAATGCTTTAATGAAGTACGCTGTTGTTTTGTATGACGGTATGTCCGATTACCCGGTGCCCGCCCTTGGCGGTAAAACCCCAATGATGGCGGCAAAAAAACCGGTGTTTGATTCCCTGGCAAACCGGGGTGAAGTCGGGCTTGTAAAAACCATACCCGAAGGGCTTAAACCCGCCAGCGACATAGCCAATCTGAGTGTCCTCGGTTACGACCCGGGCAGATACTATACCGGCCGTTCCCCTCTGGAGGCGGTCAGTATAGGTATAGATATGGCGGNNCATGTATCACTTCGCTGCAACCTTGTCACCCTCTCCGATGAAAAGGAGTATGAAAACAAAAAAATGCTGGACTATTCCGGCGGTGACATCTCGACGGAGGAAGCAAGGCGGCTTATAGAGAGCGTCAGGGAACATTTTGACAGCGAGCGCTTCAATTATTACAGCGGCGTCAGTTACCGCCACTGCCTGATTGTGCATAACGGCACCACGGATCTGGGCGATATGACGGCGCCCCACGATATTTCCGGCCGAGTTGTAGGGGAGTACCTCTCAAAAAGCGAAAACGCCGCCCCTCTGATTGCCATGATGCGGGAAAGTTATGCCTTTCTTAACGAGCATCCCGTCAACAAGGCGAGGGTTGCCGCAGGTAAACTTCCCGCCAACTCCATCTGGCTTTGGGGCGAGGGGGTAAGACCCTCCCTGCCCGATTTTTATAAAACTTACGGCTTAAAGGGCAGTGTCATTTCCGCCGTGGACTTGCTCAAAGGTATAGGTATCTGCGCCGGTATGCGTACCCCCGATGTAGAGGGCGCCACCGGTTACCTTGACACAAACTTTGAGGGCAAGGCGGAAGCGGCGGTTGCCGAGTGGAAAGCGGGGCAGGACTTGGTTTATTTGCATTTTGAAGCCCCCGATGAATGCGGTCACCGCAACGAGCCGGAAAACAAGGTTCGTTCAATC